>SKGU01000193.1 GCA_007117255.1 Natronohydrobacter sp.
TCCGCGAGCGCGTGTTCTTGCCCAGATGCACCATTTTCGTGCCCGTGTCCGCCTGCTGCCAGTTATTGGCGATGGCGATGGAATAGAACTCGCCCTGGCTGTCATCGCCGCGCAGGATGCAAGACGGATATTTCCATGTGATCGCCGAACCGGTTTCCACCTGCGTCCACATGACTTTCGCCCGCGCCTCGCGGCAATCGGCGCGTTTGGTCACAAAGTTGTAGATCCCGCCCTTGCCATTCTCATCGCCGGGAAACCAGTTCTGAACGGTCGAATATTTCACTTCCGCATCTTCCAGAACGACAATTTCCACCACTGCCGCATGAAGCTGCGCCGTGTCGCGCTTGGGTGCGGTGCAGCCTTCCAGGTAGCTGACATGGCTGCCTTTTTCGGCCACGATCAATGTGCGCTCAAACTGGCCAGTGTTTTCAGCATTGATGCGGAAATAGGTCGAGAGCTCCATCGGGCATTTCACGCCTGCAGGGATGTAGACAAAGCTGCCATCGCTGAACACGGCAGAATTGAGCGCCGCGAAATAGTTGTCATTCTGCGGCACGACGCTGCCGAGATATTTCTTAACCAGCTCCGGATGATCCTGCACCGCCTCCGAGATCGAGCAGAAGATCACGCCGGCATCGGCCAGTTCCTTCTTGAAGGTCGTGCCGACAGACACAGAGTCGAACACCGCATCCACCGCAACCTTGCGCGGCTCATCCGCACCTTCAACACCGGCCAGAACCATCTGTTCTTTCAGCGGAATTCCAAGTTTGGCATAGGTTTCCAGAAGCTTCGGGTCAACATCATCCAATGATTTGGGCTTTTCCACCATCGATTTCGGTTTGGCGTAGTAATACTGCTCCTGATAGTCGATCATCGGGATATTCAGCATCGCCCAATCGGGGGATTCCATCGTCAGCCAGCGCCGATACGCGTCCAATCGCCATTCCAGCAGCCATTCCGGCTCGTTGTTCTTTTCCGAAATCAGCCGCACGATGTCTTCGTTCAGACCTTTCGGCGCAAAGTCCATTTCGATTTCGGTTTCCCACCCATGTTTATAGGTGCCCGCCATGGATTGCACGGTTTCCACCGTCTCGCGGTCAACGCCGTCGCGCAATTGCGTCTCATCGAGTGCAGCCATGTGCTTTCCTTCTCTGCTTGGCCCCGTTGCGGGGTGTTCGTCTATGCTGCGCGGGCAGCAAAGCGGCGATAATCCTTCAGCCACGCTTCCGCAAAGCGCAGCACGTCTTCTTCACGCGTGTCCGGCCCCAGTGAGACCCGGATTGCGCCTGACGCAACGCTTGCGTCGTAGCCCATGGCCTGCAGCACCCCAGAGGCCCGCAATTTGCCCGATGAGCAAGCCGACCCTGCCGAGATCGCAAAGCCCGCAAGGTCCATCTGCATGACTTGCGTTTCGGCCTTCCAGCCCGGCGTCGCAAGACACAGCGTGTTGGGCAAACGTTGCGCGTCTTTCCCGACAAAAATAGTCTTGCTTGCCTCAGCGTCCAGTGCCTGTTCTAGAATATTTCTAATTACAGATACAGAATTCCAGACCCCATCGGCAAGCGCTTTTGCCGCAGCCTCTGCCGCGGCCCCGAATCCGGCAATGCCAACCAGGTTTTCCGTCCCCGCGCGCCGCCCCATCTCCTGACCGCCGCCACGCAGCTGCGCCGCCAGATCGGTGCCGCGCCGCATCACCAGGGCACCCACGCCCTTGGGGCCACCCATCTTGTGGGCAGAGACGAAACCCATCTCGATACCCAACCAGTTGAAGGCGAAAGGCAGCTTGCCAAACCCTTGCGTGAGATCACTGACCGCCAAGCCTTCAGGCAAATCCTGCACCACACCAGTTTCCGAATTGGCAAGTTGCAACGTGGCGCTTGCCGGATCACTGACCGCGACACGTCCTGACGCATCAACCGCCAAGCTATCACGCGTCCATGCGCGCACAGCATCATGTTCGACCGCTGCGCCCGCAAGATTGCGCCCCGCCAATGCCAGTGACGCAGCCTCTGTCGCGCCGGATGTAAACACGATCTCTGCCCCGTCAGCCCCAAGAGCGGCGGCCACCTGCGCCCGCGCCCGCTCGATCAACGCGCGCGCCGCACGCCCTTCGGCATGCACGGAAGACGGGTTGCCAACCACATCCATCGCCGCATACATAGCCGCGCGTGCCGCGTCGCAAAGCGGCGTCGTTGCATTGTGATCCAGATAGACCCTTGGGCGCATCATGCTTTCATCTTGCCAAAAATACTCAAAACACTGCCCTGACATCCCGGCGCAGCAGTATGGGACAGGCCCGGTTTATTCGTCCACAACCTCGAACAATGTCGGTACAGCCGGACAGGGCATCAACGCATTGCCCGCAACATCCGACAGCCGTGTCTGGTGCAGAAACACATAGACATGCGCAGACAACCCTTCCCAGAGCCGGTTGGTCATGGATTGCGCCCGCGAGCCGGACACAGCCCCGGTCGCACCGGCGCCTGTGTGCAATGCGCTGACGGTCTCATCCACGGCTTCCAGCACCTCTGACACCCGGATTGCATCGGCCGCGCGTGCCAACCGGTAACCACCGCCTGGCCCACGCACTGACACAACCAGCTCTGCCCGGCGCAGCTTGACGAAAAGCTGTTCCAGATAGGCCAGTGACACATTCTGACGCGCAGATATTTCGTTCAGCGATACCAGCGCCCCTTGCGGTGCTTGCGCCAGATCGACAAGGGCGATCATGGCATAGCGCCCTTTCGTCGACAGCTTCATCTCACAAACCCCATAAACAGCTCAGACTGCTCGCCCTGTAGCGCTTCGCATGGCAAAAAGGTTGACGCGGGCAAGCGCCATGAATAAGTCGTACTATCGACACTGCGCGAGACCCGACAGAACCGCCTGCAATTTAGAACCCTTCTAAAATGCCAGAATCAAAGAGTCAAGAATTAGCGTCCTGCCGGCAGTATCGCGCTGCCCTTTCCCGCGCCGTTATTCATGACGCGATTGCAACATAAGGCCCCGAATGCCCGAAATCATCTTCCCCGGCCCCGAAGGTCGCCTAGAAGGCCGCTTCCATCCGCAACCCAAAACTGATGCGCCGATTGCCATCATCCTGCACCCGCACCCTCAATTCGGCGGGACGATGAACAACAAGGTCGTCTACAACCTGCATTATGCCTTTCACAAGATGGGCTTCACGGTGCTGCGTTTCAATTTCCGCGGCGTCGGGCGCAGCCAGGGCGAATATGATCAAGGCGTGGGTGAATTGTCCGATGCGGCGGCAGCGCTCGATTATGTGCAGGCCCAGAGCCAGAATGCACGCCACTGCTGGGTTGCCGGTTTCAGCTTCGGCGCATGGATCGGGATGCAGCTTTTGATGCGCAGGCCCGACATCACCGGGTTCATCTCGGTCGCCCCGCCTGCAAATCTGTATGACTTCAGCTTTCTGGCGCCCTGCCCGGCCTCTGGTCTGGTGATCAATGGCACAGCAGATCGCGTGGCCCCGCCGCGTGACACCAAGGCACTGGTCGGCAAGTTGCAAGAACAGCGCGGCATCACCATCACGCATACAGAAATCGAAGGCGCAGATCATTTCTTCAAGGATGAAGAGCGCCACATGCAGCCAATGCTGGAAACTGTCACCGAATATGTAACGCGGCGCCTGTCTGAATCGACGCGTTGATCGCAGGGCTTACGCACCTGTTTCAACCCGCCCCGCACTGGGGCGGGTTTTCAAATGCACTGCCGCGAAGGTGAGCCCCGTCGAATTGCCGTGCTGCGCGCGCTGCGCTATGTGCAAACCTACCCACGTCAGAAGGTCACTCACGGATGTTGCGTTCCCTGCTTTCAAGTCTTGGTCTTGCCGCCGCGATGCTGCTCGCGGGATGCACGCTCGCCCCAATCGCCCCCCCGCTTGCGCCGACCCAGCAGCAAGGTGCGGCCAGTACCCGCGCGGATTTCAATGCGGTCGTTGCGCGGATGCGCCCGGTGGCAACTCAGGTCTGCCGCGAGCGCAACCCCCGACTGGATTGCAATTTCACCGTCGTGCTCGATGATCGCCCCGGCCAGCCGCCAAATGCCTTTCACACACGCGATGCGGAAGGCCGCCCGATCATCGCATTCACCGAAACCCTGATCCGCGAGTTGCGCAGCCATGACGAGATCGCCCTGATCTTCGGCCATGAAGCCGCTCATCACATCGCGGATCACCTGCCCCGCATGCAGCGCGAGGCACAGACCGGTGCGCTACTGGGCGGGCTGGCCGCCGCGCTTGTCGGGGCTGATCAGGAAACCACGCGCCAGATCATGTCCGTCACATCTACTGTCGGTGCAAGACGCTACGCAAAACCCTTCGAGTTGGAAGCCGACCGTATCGGCGCGCTGATCGCCGCACGCGGGGGCTATGATCCGTTGCGCGGTGCGGAAATCTTCCGCCGTATTCCTGATCCCGGCAATCAGTTTCTGGGCACCCACCCGCCCAATGCCGAACGTCTGCGCGAGATCGAACGTGCAGTGGCTGCGATGGCCGCAGGCCAACCCGTCTGAAGGGAGCGAATATGCACTGGCTTTACCTTGGCGTCGCGATCCTGTTCGAGACGATTGGCACCACGGCCCTGAAAGCCAGCGATGGCATGACGCGGGCTGGCCCGGCAGTGGTGGTGGTGCTGTCTTATGTACTGTCCTTCTGGCTGCTTGCGCTGGTGTTGCGGGTCATTCCGGTGGGCGTTGCTTATGCCATCTGGGCAGGGCTGGGGATATGCCTGATCGCGGGCATAGGCTATGTCATCTTTGGTCAGCGTCTGGACGCACCTGCAATTGTCGGGCTTGGGCTGATCATCACGGGCATTGTCGTCATCAACCTTTTCAGCAACACAGTCGGGCACTGACATGGAAAACCCAACCCGCCACACAGCTTTTGACGATGCACAGGGCCTGGCTTTTGGCGCGGTGATGTGCGCCTTTGGCGTGCTGATCCTGACAGGCGCGGGGCTGGTGACTGGCCAGACCGCCGGACTGGCAGTGTTATTGTCCTACATCACAGGCTACAGTTTCGGGGTCGTGTTCTTTGTCATCAACCTGCCCTTTTACGCACTGGCATGGTTTCGGCTTGGCGCGGCCTTCACGCTCAAGACCTTCGCATCGGTGGCCGTGATATCGGCCGTTTCACTGGTTATCGGTGATCTGGTCACGGTATCCCCTGCCAATCCGGCAGTGGCGGCTATTTTGTTCGGGATGGTGTCTGGCGCGGGTTTGCTCGCGATTTTTCGTCATCGCGCCAGTCTTGGGGGGGTCGGGATCGTGGCCTATGATCTGCAAGAGCGCCTTGGCTGGCGCGCAGGCTGGGTGCAGCTTGGCTTCGATCTGGTCCTGTTCGCAGTTGCCTTGCTGGTGCTGCCCGCAACGTTGGTGCTGTGGTCGCTTCTGGGCGCTGCCGTGCTGAATGCCATCATTGCCATCAACCACCGGGGCGACCGCTATATCGCAACCTGAAAGCCACTTATGTCTTGCGTTCGAAAAAGGTCAGGCGCTTTGACAGCTCATCAAGTTCCAGCCCTAGCAAGTCTGCTGTCGCACCCAGATCATGGTTGCATTGACCATAAGCCTCCCGGATGCACATATCTTCCAGCACGCGTGCGGTTTGATCCATTATTTCTGACAAGGGTTGCCGACCCAGATCGTCAAGCGCCTTGCGCACCAGCGCATCCGCCTGCGCAGAGCGTGCATCAAGCACCCCAGCCGCGCTCTGCGCTTGATCATGACCGGGGTTGACTGGCGGCGGCA
>SKGU01000090.1 GCA_007117255.1 Natronohydrobacter sp.
GCTTTAGCCCTTCGGTCACAAAGGCTTGCAGTATATGGCTTTCAATCGGCAAACGCAGCCCCGCCATGGCGGCCACCTGACTGGTGCGGCCCGCCGTGACGATGCCCACCTTGCGCGCCTTTATCTGCCCGCGTGTGGTGGTGACGCCCGTGACACGCCCCGCTTCCACGGAAATCCCCGTCACCTCGCAATTCTCGATCAGATCGACGCCGCGCTGATCCGCCGCCCGCGCATAGCCCCAGGCAACTGCGTCATGGCGCGCGGTGCCGCCGCGTTTGTGGTAAAGCCCGCCATAGACTGGAAACCGCGCTTGATCATAATCCAGATAGGGCAGGATTTCGCGAACCTCGTCGCGGCCCAGAAGGATCGCATCATCGCCCTGCGCCAGCATTGCATTGCCCCGCCGCGCCGCTGCATCGCGCTGTCCGTCAGAGTGAAATATGTTGATCAGCCCGCGCTGCGAATGCATCACGTTGTAATTCAGATCCCCCTCCAGCCCTTCCCAGAGCTTCAGCGAATGGCTGTAGAATTCCGAATTGCCGGGCAGGAAGTAATTCGCGCGCACAATCGTTGTGTTGCGCCCGATATTGCCGCCCCCCAGATAGCCCTTTTCCAGCACTGCGATATTGGTGATCCCGTGGTTTTTTGCCAGATACCAGGCCGTGGCCAGCCCATGCCCGCCACCGCCGATGATCACCATGTCGTATTCGGGTTTCGGATCAGGCTTGCGCCAATGCCAGCGCCAGCCTTGATTGCCGCTCAGCCCCTGTGTCAGAACGCGCAGCGCGTTAAACCGCATTTTCGTCTGCCCTATTCCGCCGCCGTTGCAGCCTGCGTGAACACAGGCTCCATCCGAGCAAGGATATCGTCTGCGAGATGACACTTGATCTGATGCCCATTCGCCAACTTGCGCATGGGCGGCACCTCGGTTTCACACAAGCTGCCCGGCACATCGCCCTTCCAGCGGCACCGAGTCTGGAAAGGGCAGCCAGGCGGAGGATTCATGGCGGATGGAATGTCGCCTTCGAGCACGATGCGTTTCTTGACTACCGACGTGTCAGCGACCGGCACTGCTGACAAAAGCGCCTCGGTATAGGGGTGATAGGGCGGCGCAAAAACCTGGTCGGTCGTGCCAAGCTCGACCACATGGCCCAGATACATGACCATCACCCGGTCCGACAGATAGCGCACAATCGACAGGTCATGGCTGATGAACAGAAGCGTTGTGCCATTCTTGCGCTGAATGTCCATCAACAACTCGGTCACAGCCGCCTGAACCGAGACGTCCAGCGCCGAGACCGGCTCATCGGCAACCACGACCTTGGCATCGCCTGCAAAAGCCCGTGCGATACCGACACGCTGCTTTTGTCCGCCCGACAACTGACGTGGCATTCGCGCAGCAAAAGCGCGCGGCAGTTTCACGAGATCCAGCAGTTCCAGCATCCGTGCTTCTCGGTCCGCTGTCGTCTTGCCAACCTTGAATATTTCCAAGGCCCGCACAATCTGCGCGCCCACACTCATTGAAGGGTTCAACGTGTCAAACGGGTTCTGGAACACCATTTGCAAGGTCGACACTGTGTCAGTGTTGCGGCTTTGGATCGGGGTGGATTGTACATTCTCGTCAAACAGCATGATCTTGCCAGATGTGGCCGTTTCCAACCCCATCAGAACCTTGGCAAAAGTGGATTTGCCGCAACCGGATTCGCCCACAATGGCCAATGTCTCACCCTCGCGGGCGTCGAAGCTGAGAGTTTCATTGGCCTTGACAACTTTCGGGTCGCCACCAGAGAAAAGGCTGGAAGCCGCAACTTCATAGTATTTCCGCACATCGTCCATTCTGAGAACGACCTCGCCGATCTTCGTTGCGGCAGTTTCCTTGTCGGAACTCCAGGCAGCATTCCAGTCAATCTGGTCAATGCGCAGGCAACGGCTGTCATGGCGATCATCACCGTCGATGGCCGCCATCTTGATGTCGCGCGCATCACATAGCCCCTTCTCAAAATAATCGCAACGCGGACCGAAATTACAGCCCGGTGGCCGCTCATGCGGCAAGGGAAAGTTACCCGGAATCGCGCGCAGCGGGCGTGATCCCTTGTCAGCACTGGGCAGCGGGATGGCACGGAAAAGCGCTTGCGTATAGGGGTGGCGCATGCGGTTGAAAACATCACGGATGTTGCCAGTCTCAACTGCCTCGCCGGAATACATGACGCAAAGCCGGTTGCAGGTCTCCATGATCAGGCCAAGATTGTGGCTGATGAACAGCATCGACGTGCCGTATTTGCGGCCCAACTCCTTGACGAGATCGACAATCCCGGCCTCGACCGTCACATCGAGCGCGGTCGTCGGTTCATCAAGGATCAGCAGCGCGGGATTGGCCATCAGCGCCATGGCGATGACAATGCGCTGCTGCTGGCCGCCTGAAAGCTGGTGCGGATAGGCGTCAAGGATACGATCCGGGTCGGGCAGGCGCACATCGGAAACCAACTGGCGGGCACGGGCGCGGGCCTGATCTGCCGCCATGTTCTGATGGATCATCGGCACTTCCATCAATTGCCGCCCGATCTTCATCGCCGGATTGAGGCTCGCCATGGGTTCCTGATAAATCATCGCGATTTCCGAGCCGCGGATTTTCGCAAGCTCACCCGCACTCATCGTATTCAGGTCGCGTCCCTTGAACTTGATGGACCCCCCCACGATACGGCCATTCACGCCCAGATCCTGCATGACGCCCAGCGCAACCGTGGATTTGCCGCAACCGGACTCGCCCACCAGCCCCATCGCCTCGCCGGGCATGACGGTGCAGGAGAAATCCATCACCGCAGGGATTTCACCCGCGCGGGTGAAGAATGAAATCGAGAGTTTGTCGATTTCGAGGATGGGTTTGGATTTGTCCCAATCAGTCATGGCTTGCTCCCTTCAAGGGAAGGCCGGGGGCGCTGCCCCCGGACCCCCGGAGTATTTTTCGCAAGATGAAACATCAGTCTTTCAGGCTTTCTTCGCGCAGCCCATCGGCCAGCAGGTTGAGGCCCAGAACCAGCGACATCAGCGCCAGTGCAGGGGCAAGGGCGGCATGGGGATAGACGGTCAACAGGCGGCGGCCCTGATTGATGGTCGAGCCCCAATCCGGGCTTTCAGGCGCGACGCCAAGGCCGAAGAAACCCAGCGTGCCGAGAAGGATCGTCGTGTAGCCGATACGCAGGCAGAAATCGACAATCAGCGGGCCGCGCGCATTGGGCAGAATTTCCCACAGCATGATATACCACGGCCCCTCGCCCCGTGTTTGCGCAGCAGAAACATAGTCGCGCGTCTTGATATCGAGCGTGATGCCGCGCACGATGCGGAAAACCGTGGGCGCATTGACGAAGACCACGGCGACAAAGACATTCAGCAGATTGGGCGACATACCCCACACGCCCAGCGGGTCGGCGTTGAAGGCAAGCCCAGAATAGGCCCAGAGCCCAACCACCAGAACCGCACCGACATAGAGATTGCGCTTCGTGGGTTGCGTGAAATAGCGCGCGTTCAGCAGAACGGTGAAAAAGAGCACTGGCATCAGGAAAAGGATCCCGGCCATGACACGCGGGATGGGCGTATTCTGGATTTCCGGCGCGACCAGCAGAAAGAAGAGCAGAATGACCGGGAAGGCCAGAACAAGATTGGCGATAAATGTCAGCCCCGTATCCAGCCTGCCACCAATATAGCCTGCCGGCAGGCCAAGAGAGATGCCGATCATGAAGGAAATCATCGCTGCGAAAGGTGCGATCCGCAACACCTCGCGGGCGCCCACGACCATACGCGAGAATACATCACGCGCTAAGGCATCGCCACCCAGCAGAAAATATTCATACCCTCCTGCCGGATCGCGCAACGGGTTGCCGGGTGCTGCGTTGCGCATGCCGCTGAACTGCGCCAGCGGGTCATGGGTAATGATGATGTTGGCAAAAAGCGCGGTAAAGACCCAAAACATGACCAGCGCAAAGCCGATCATGCCAACGATGGAGTCGAAAAGCTTGCCATAAAGCCCAAGACGGCGCCGATAGGCGATAGAGATTGCAAACAAGGCCACCAACGCCACCCAGACGGGCATCAATTGTACAAAAAGGCGGCCAAGAATTTCCAACCAGTTCAACGGGTCCATTACGCCACGCCCCCTTTATGAAACGCGGATGCGCGGGTTAAGATAGACATAGCCGATATCCGAGATCAGCTGCGTGATCAGCACCACCAGTACGGCCACGACCGAGGCTGCAAGCAAGAGTTCGATATCGTTATTCGCGGCGGCCTCGAACAGGGTCCAGCCGAAGCCGGGATAGCTGAACAGCACCTCGACGATCACCACCCCGTTCAAGAGCCACGGAATTTGCAGCATGATCACAGTGAAGGGCGCGATCAGGGCATTCCTGAGCGCATGGCGCAGCACGATATTGGAGAAACTGACCCCCTTGAGCCGTGCTGTGCGGATATATTGCTGGGTCATCACCTCGGTCATCGAAGCCCGCGTGATCCGCGCGACATAGCCCATGCCATAGAGTGCAATTGTCATGACCGGCAGGGCGAAGTTCCAGAAGGTGATTTTCTCAAGGGCCGAGCGCGCATTGCCCTGAAACAGCACTGGCCCGTCGATCCATCCCCAACTGACCAGCAGCGGCGACAGCCCCACAGTGCTTGACGCCAGCAGCGCGATGAACACCACGCCAGAGACATATTCCGGTGTCGCGGTCGAGGCGATGGCGAAGGTCGAGAGCGTCCGGTCCGTGCGCGAGCCTTCGCGCATTCCCGCCAGAACGCCCACCACAAGTGCCATCGGCACCATGACGATCAGCACCCAGAGCATCAGCATGCCCGTCGCTCCCAGCCGCGCGCTGATCACTTCGGAGACAGGCGCGCGGAAGCGGGTGGAGTTGCCCCAGTATCCCTGTACCAGCCCACAACGCGCGGGTGCCGCACCTAGGGTACTTGTGCCAGTCAGCAAGTAACAACGGCCAGTCATTGTGCCGTCTGCATCTTCTCGTGTCCAACCGCGTGCGACACCCAGCCATTCGCCATAGCGCACCAACATGGGTTGGTTGTAGCCATTGCGGTCGAGCCAGCTTGCCACCTCGGCATCCGAAATACGCGATCCCGCCTGCGTCTTGGCCAGCGTTTCCAGCTTGGCGGGGATGTTGGTCAAGTAAAACACGACGAATGTCAGGCACAACGCCGTGACAAGCATCACACCGATGCGGCGGGCGAGGAAGAACAGCATCCTGCCTCCTGTCTGCTGGGGCACCATCTGGCGCGTTGGCTACAATAGACGCAAGGAAAGCAACCATGGCGACGTTTCCGCCGCCATGGTGCGACACTGCCTCAGGACAGGGCGTAGCTCTGGTAGCGCACCTCGAAGGTCGGGTGCATTTCCGCATTCAGGATGTTGGGGCGCTTGTTGCGGTAAAGCGAGCGCCAGTACGGCTGTATCAAGACGCCTTCATCCAGCATGATCTGCTGGATCTTCGCCATGACTTCGCGACGCTCATCCGCATCGGCGATGCCGTTGGCTTCATCCAGCAGGGCATCGAACTCAGCGTTGGCAAAGCCTGCCTCGTTCCACGCTTCCCCGCCCCTGTAGGCAAGATTCAACACCTGAACGCCCAACGGGCGCATGTTCCACTCTGTCGATGAAAACGGATAGTTCAGCCAGTCATTCCAGAAAGTCGCACCAGGCAGGATAGTGCGTTTGATATTGATCCC
>SKGU01000362.1 GCA_007117255.1 Natronohydrobacter sp.
ATGCGGGCCTGCGTGTGGCACGCAATTCGCCTTTTGCCGGGGCTTATATTACCCAACGGCATGGCACACCGTCTATCGGACAGCATGCCATTCAGATCGAAATTGATCGCGGGCTGTATCTTGACGAACATCGTGTCGCACCCAGCGCAGATTTCGTGCAGTTTCAGGCATTGATGGACAAAATCGTGCAAGAGCTTGTCGAACTGGGGCGCGACAGTGCAGTGGGGCTTGATCTCGCCGCAGAGTAGTGAGCGTTTGCGCAATTTGTTTGGGCACATGCACAAGATGTGATGTCTATCCCTTCGAATTGCCCAAGACTCTGCTTATACTGATTTCATGGATATCATAATTGTTGTCGCCGCGTTGGCGGTGCTTTTCATCGTCATCGGCATTTCCGAACCGCTTTCAGAGCGGATGCGGCTGCCCTTTACTGTCAGCCTTGCAGTTGTCGGTGCCGTGCTGGGGGCAACAGCGCTTTATGTCCTGTCCAGCGATCTGGGTGACACGCTGAACCCGATGGTGCGGCGCTTTCTGGAATTTCCGATCCGATCCAATATTTTCCTCTATGTGCTGCTGCCAACGCTGCTGTTTCAGGTGGCGCTTATGGTCAATGCAAGGCGCATGCTGGATGACTGGGTGCCTATCGTTGTCATGGCGGTCGGGGCTGTGGTGGTCTCCACCATTGTGATTGGATATGCGCTGACCCCCTTCACGGCGCTGCCACTGACCGCCTGCTTGTTGATCGGTGCAATTGTTTCGACGACAGACCCGTCTGCGGTTGTCAGCATCTTTCGCAACATCGCCGCACCCCAACGCCTGACCCGCATCGTTGAAGGCGAAAGCCTGCTCAATGACGCCGCTGCCATTGCGCTTTTCGGGTTTTTCCTGACCTTCGTGATGTTGGGCGTTCCTGACCCCAGCTTGCAAGATGGGTTGGTGATTTTCCCCTGGCTGGTTCTGGGGGGCATTGCCTTGGGTCTGGTGCTGGCGCGTCTTGCGGTCGCACTGATGGCGATCATGCCTGGCTTTCCGCGCGCGCAGGTGTCCGTCAGCGTGGCATTGCCCTATCTGACCTATATCATCGCCGAGCAGTTGCTTTCCACATCCGGTGTGATTGCAGTGGTGGTGGCCGGATTGGCGCTGAATCTGATGGGACCGGGGCGTGTGACCCCGGTGAGCTGGACCTATCTGCGCGAAGTCTGGGAAATGCTGGCCTATTGGGCTGGCGCGCTGATCTTCATTCTGGCCGCCCTGCTGATTCCACGCCTGATTGGCGATTTGCGGCTGAATGATCTCTATCTGATCCTTGTGATAGTGGTGGCAGCTTTTGTTGCGCGAGGCATCATTTTGTGGGGCATGCTGCCCGCGCTGGCCTATTTACGGCTGTCACCACAGGTCGAACCTGCCTATCGCGGCGCGATCCTGTGGGGCGGGTTGCGTGGTGCTGTCACGCTTGCGCTGGCGCTAGCCGTGACCGAGAGCGCATTGGTACCACCCGCAATCAAACGCGAGGTTGGTATACTCGCCACCGGGTTCACATTATTCACGCTTCTCGTACAGGGCACCACACTGCGCTGGATGATCGCGCGTCTGGGGTTGAACAAGCTGCCGAAACTGGACCAGGCCCTGTCGCATCAGGTGATCGCTGTCGCGCTTCAGAATGTGCGCGAAGAAATTGCCGAGACCGCGCGCGACTACAAGCTGCCGCAAGAGATCATCCGCTCTGAGGCAAAACGCTTCGCAGAGAAACTGGACAAAGCCGTAGACCTGGCTGAAACAGCAGAGGAGATCCCGGATCGCGACCGCATCACGCTGGGTCTGGTCGCACTTGCCGGGCGCGAACGCGATCTGATCATCGAATACTTTCGCCTGCAGCTTTTCTCTGCCCGGCTGGTGGACCGGATGCTGTACGATGTCGACCGCCTTATCGAACAGACACGCGGCGGCGGGCGCAATGAATACCGCGCGGCCGGGCGCAAGGCATTGCGCTATGGTGGCTGGTACAGAACTGCGGTCTGGTTGCACAGTCGACTGCACTGGTCTTTGCCGCTGGAACGCATGACCGCCGAGCGTTTTGAAATTCTGCTGAATCAGCGGCTAATTCTGGGCGAATTGCACGGCTATATCGACGGCAAGATCCGCCGTATCCATGGTCGTCGTGTGGCAGATCTGCTGCATGAAACTCTGCGCAGACGCGAAGAAGAAACCGACAATGCGCTGCAAGGGCTGCGGCTGCAATATCCCGGCTATGCTGAAGAAATGGAGCGCCGCTTCATTCGTCGCACATCGTTACGACTGGAAGAGCGCGAGTATGAAACGCTTTATGGCGACGGGCTGATCAGCCGCGAACTGCATGCGACGCTGCTGTCGCGCATCGGGGCACAGCGCACCAAGGTCGAGGCCCGCCCCCATCTGGATTTCGCGCTGCAAAAAGATGCCTTCCTGCGCAGCTTTCCTCTGTTTCAGGATATGGCCGACGACCAGCGCCGCAAACTGGCGCGCGCGCTGCGCACGCATCACGTCGAACCCGGCACGATCCTGCTGCGCAAAGGCGAGGTGCCACATTCGGTGTTCTTCATCGCCTCAGGCGCGGTAGAGCTTGAGCGCAAGGGCCAGAAACTGCGTTTGGGGAGCGGCGAATTCTTCGGCCATATCGGCCTGCTGACCCGCGAGCCGCGCCGCGCCATGATCAGTGCGATCAGCCATTGCACCTTGCTGTCACTGGATGAGGCACGCTTCAAACGGCTTTTGTCGCGCAATCGTGCTTTGTATCAGGCAGTTTTGCACAGCGCAGAAACGCGCGGGATCACTCTGGAACATGCTGCTCTGGACGAGGCCCCGAACCGCTGGAAGCAACACCGCGGGACTTATGGAAAGGGCACCAGCGGCTGACCGGGCGACCACACGGTCTGCTTGCGCATCACTTGCGCGAATTCGGGTGACGCGAGGAAATGCGCGAGCCAATCTTGCAGGGCTGGCCATGGTTGGGCATCGAACCACGCCTTGTCGATGAAAGCGAATTGCCGGATGAATGGCAGGATTGCCATATCCGCCAAAGTCGGGCGGCCAAACAGCCAACCTTCCAGTTGCGCGTTCAGATCAGTCAGAAAAGCACTGGCTGTGGCGCGGTGGATTAACGGGTCTTCGTCCGGGTATCGGCTTTCGTATTTGGTGCGGTCCAGCGCATTTTTGAAAGGCCCGTCGCAGCGCGCAATCCACGCCATGCCAGCCTCTGGCATATCCAGCCAGCCATGCGGGTCATTGAGCCGCAACGCCCAGCGCATGATATCGAGGCTTTCGTCAATCACGCCATCTGCTGTCTCAAGACAGGGTACTGTGCCCGATGGTGATGCCTGCAGGAATTCAGCAGGTTTGGCGCTGAGCTGAATGTCGCGCAATTCAACCGACACGCCGCTGGCCACGACTGCCAGCCGCGCGCGGATAGCATAGGGACAACGCCGGAATGACCAAAGTACTGGTGTCATGATACCCCAGTGCATTGCGTGGTGTAGGGTGCGTGCTCAGCACGCACCCTACGTCGTCAGGCGCGAACCAACGCCTCGTAGGTTTCTGCCACCTTGCGTGTCATCTGGCCAACCTGAAAATGATGCTCGCCAATCTGGCCCACAGGTGTGACTTCGGCGGCCGTGCCGGTCAACCAGCATTCGCTGAAATCGGCCAGTTCCTCAGGCATGATGCGGCGCTCATGCACAACAATGCCCATGTCGCGCAACATGGCAATGACAGTCTGCCGGGTTATCCCGTTCAGGATCGCGTCCGGATCCGGCGTGTGCACTTCGCCATCCTTCACGAAAAACACATTCGCGCCTGTCGCCTCTGCCACATAGCCACGATAATCCATGAACAAGGCATCCGAGCAGCCCTTTTCCTCTGCTGCATGCTTGGACATGGTGCAGATCATATACAGCCCTGCGGCCTTCGCAGAGGTCGGGATCGTCTCTGGTGACGGGCGGCGCCACTTGGCGATGTCGAGCTTCGCCCCTTGCCATTTCGCATCGCCGTAATATGCCCCCCATTCCCAGGCAGCGACGGCCATGCGTACCGGGTTACGACGGGCCGCGACGCCCATATCCTCGCCCGCTCCGCGCCATGCGACGGCGCGCACATAGGCATCAGTCAGGTTATTTGCCTTCAGCACTGCAGCTTTTGCGTCTTCGATCTGATCGACTGTATAGGGAATAGGCATATCCAGAAGGCGACCCGATTCAAGCAGTCGTTCAGAATGCTCGCGGCTTTTGAAGATTTTGCCACTGTAACAGCGTTCACCCTCAAACACAGACGAGGCGTAATGCATTGCATGGCTCAGGATATGCACATTGGCTTCGCGCCACGGCACAAGCTTGCCGTCCATCCAGATAAATCCGTCTCTGTCATCATATGCGCCGGCCATGATCGCCTCCTCTACGCCGCGAATTTCCATATATTGCGCGTATTAGGTCCGTTTCGGACATAATGTTACGCCAAATCCGGGAATCGCTATCAATTCGGACTTGGAATGTCAACAAGGCTGACATAAAATAGAAGCTGTCATTTGATGTCATCCGGGGGAAAAGATGGCGGAAAGAGCCACCAGCGCCATGGGCGGCGAGAACCTGCTATTCCTGACAGATGAGCAGTTGCGCAAAGGTATCGAGGCGATGTTCTTTGCCTATCGCGGGTTCACCGCCGACCCCGACCGCATATTGGAAACGCAAGGTTATGGTCGCGCGCACCATAGGGCGCTGCATTTCATAAACCGCACCCATGGCACAACTGTCAACAATCTGCTGTCCACGCTCGGCGTGACCAAACAATCCCTTAACCGCGTCCTGCGCACCCTGATCGAGGACGGCCTGGTCGAAAGCCGGGTCGGACGCAAGGACCGGCGCGAGCGCAACCTGTATCTGACCGAGAAAGGCGAAGTGTTGGAGCGCGCCTTGTCAGAAGCACAGCGCGAACGCATGCGAGCAGCCTATCGCGCCGCAGGGCCGCAGGCGGTGGCCGGGTTCCGGCAAGTATTGGAGGCGATGATGGATGACGAAATCCGACGTCAATACAATGCCATGCGGGATCGTCGCACATGACCAGGGAAGCGCCGGTCCATCTACTGATCGTCGATGATGACAGCCGCATACGGGCGCTGTTGCAGAAATATCTGATACGCAATGGCTATCTGGTCACAGCCGCGCGCGACGCTGCACATGCGCGCCGATTGCTGCAAGGGCTGGCCTTTGATCTGGTGGTGTTGGACGTGATGATGCCGGGTGAAGACGGCTTCAGCCTGACGCGCCACATTCGGGCCGAGGGGTCGATGCCCGTGCTGCTGCTGACTGCAAAAGGCGAAGCCGAAGACCGCATTACAGGGCTGGAAGCTGGGGCGGATGACTATTTGCCCAAACCGTTCGAGCCGCGCGAGTTGTTGCTGCGTATCAATGCGATTCTGCGCCGCAACCCACAGCCCGGCCCCGCCGCAGTGTTGCCACAGATGCTGGTCATGGGACCGTTGCGCTATGATCTGGAACGCGGCGAGTTGAAGCAAGGCGATCAGCTTGTGCGACTAACCCAGACCGAAGCCGCAATCATGCGGTTGTTCTGTCAGAACCCTGGCGAAGTGATCACCCGCGAAGCACTGGTCGACCATCTGAGCCGCGACCGCGCTGGCCATGGTGGCATTGTCGGTCAGGAACGCGCAGTGGACGTGCAGATCACCCGCCTGCGCCGCAA
>SKGU01000321.1 GCA_007117255.1 Natronohydrobacter sp.
GCCAGAGCCAGAGCCAGAGCCAGAGCCAGAGCCAGAGCCAGAGCCAGAGCCAGAGCCAGAGCCAGAGCCAGAGCCAGAGCCAGAGCCAGAGCCAGAGCCAGAGCCAGAGCCAGAGCCAGAGAAGATTGCGGCAGCCCTGACGGACGTGCAAGCCCGGGATGCAATTGAATTGACCGTTGCGACAGATGCGACCGAAGGCGCAAATGCGTTTTTCAATCTGGACGGCGCGCGCCCGCAACACCCGCGCCGCGCAACGGCGCTGGCCCATGTATTGCGCACGAACCCGCCAGCGCCCGCACGCATTGCGAAAGCTGCCCCGATGGTCGCGCGTATCGAAGCGCTTCTGGAACGTATGCGCGCGGCGTCGTGATTGTTCTACGCTATGTTTTGTGCGGCCAGCGCCGTTTTCGCCCTTGCCCTTGGGCGTGAATCGGGTAGATAGGCGCTCGTGATCGTCGGGCTATAGCGCAGTCTGGTAGCGCGTCCGTCTGGGGGACGGAAGGTCGCAGGTTCAAGTCCTGCTAGCCCGACCAATTCACATTCTTCACACTATCCCGATCCGCATCAGCGCTTCATTGCGGCACTGAACGCGTCAGAGATATCGGTCCAAGCCTTCTCCATGCCGCTACGGATGTCTTCCCAGGCTTTCTGGTTCGTGTCGCGCGCTTCGCGCAATTTTTCCTCAAACGCATCGCGCTGGGTTTTCATCTCTGCGATCTGCTTTTCATATTTCAATCTCATATCGGCCTGAGCATCTTTTGCCTGCGCCTCGAATTTGGCGATATCAGCGTTCCATTCGTCGATCTTGGCCTTCATCTTCTCGACATATGCATCGCGGTCCATGCTGTCCTCCTGTGTTCTGCGAATTTGAAACGTAGGCAGGCTGTGCCCTTCGTGCAACCCTGAGCGCCGGAGCATGGCTGCCCTTCCCTGTGGCCGGGCTCTGCGTTAAGACGGAAAGAGCCGTCAATTCAGGAACCGCGCCCATGTCGTCAATCGGGGTTTTGCCCGCACAGAGCTTGCGCCGCATGGTCGCTGCCGGAAACATTCACGCTGATCCCGCTGTGCTTGACGCACAGATCCAGCCCGCAAGCCTTGATCTGCGACTTGGGCCGCGCGCATGGCGCGTGCGCGCGTCGTTCCTTGCGGGCAAGGGCCGCAAGGTAGCCGACCGGCTGGCCGCACTGGAAATGCACCAGATGGACCTGAGCCAAGGCGCGGTGCTGGAAAAAGGCTGCGTCTATGTTGTGCCGCTGATGGAATCATTGGCGCTGCCACGCGGGATTCAAGCAGTTGCCAATGCCAAAAGCTCGACCGGGCGTCTGGACCTGCTGACCCGCGTGATCACTGATGACGGCACCGAATTTGACCGCGTGCCTGACGGCTATCACGGGCCGCTTTATGCGGAAATCTGCCCACGTTCGTTCTCGGTTCTTGTCCGCCCCGGAATGCGGCTGAACCAGATCCGTTTCCGGCAAGGTCAGGCCATTCTGAACGATGCCGAACTCGTTGCGCTGCACAAGGCTGAAACGCTGGTGCCTGATGAGCCGGTCATTTCCGAAGGGTTGGGCTTCTCGGTCGATTTGCGCCCTGCTGGCACAACGCTGGTGGGATACCGCGCAAAGCCGCATACAGGGGTGATCGATCTGGATCGGATCGGGGCTTATGCGCCACATGACTTCTGGGAAGAGTTGCACAGCGACGATGGCCAGTTGATCCTTGACCCCGGCGCTTTCTACATTCTTGTCAGCCGCGAAGCCGTGCATATCCCGCCCGATTACGCCGCCGAAATGGCCCCCTATCTGGCCATGGTGGGCGAGTTCCGCGTCCATTACGCAGGCTTCTTCGATCCCGGTTTCGGCCATGCCCCCGCAGGTGGTGCGGGCGCGCGGGGTGTGCTGGAAGTGCGCTGTCATGAAGCACCCTTCGTGCTGGAACATGGGCAGATCGTCGGGCGGCTGGTGTACGAGCGCATGAGTGAGCGGCCAGAGCGGCTTTATGGGGCCGATATCGCGTCGAACTATCAGGGACAGGGCTTGAAACTCGCCAAGCATTTCCGGGCGGGCTAGGACATGCTTGAGCTTGTGGATACGGCCTTTCTGATCACGGCCTTTGTCACGTTGTTTGTGGTGATTGACCCGATTGGAACAGCACCTTTGTTCCTTGCACTGACACAGGGCATGGACGCGGCCCGCCGCAGGTTGATCGGCATACGCGCCTGCGTCATCGCCGCCATATTATTGGCATTGTTCGGGCTGGCAGGCGAAGATTTCCTGCGCTTCATCGGCATTTCCATGCCCGCTTTCCAGATCGCAGGCGGGCTGTTGCTGTTCCTGACGGCACTGGACATGCTGTTTGACCGGCGCACAGCCCGGCGCAAGGATCACGCGGAAGAAGAGGACGGCGCGCCCGCCGATGATCCTTCCGTCTTTCCTCTGGCCATGCCGCTGATTGCAGGGCCGGGCGCGATGGCCACGATGGTGCTGCTGATCGGCGAGACCGGGCGCAGCGCGCAGGGCATGGCTCTTGTGACAGGCGTGATGCTGGTGGTGATCGGGCTGGTGCTTCTGGCTTTCCTGATGGCGGGTCCAATCGAACGGATGCTGCGGCGCACTGGCACAATGGTCATGACACGCCTGTTTGGTTTGCTGCTGGCTGCGCTGTCAGTGCAATTCGTGCTTAATGGCGCAAGCGCCATCGGCATTCTGCCGCAATCACCAGGGTTTTAAATCACCGGGGTTTTAAGTCACCGGGGATTTAGCACTGGCCCCGGCGATCACGATGCCTTCGCGCGCGCTTCCAGATCATCGGCAACCGCTTCCGCACGCGCAGCCAGTTCGGTCAGGGCGTCAGTTACATCTGACGGAATGACCGGCACTTCCACCTTGCGCGGCTCTGGTTCTGGTCTTGCATGCAAGCGCGAGATTTCCTCGCGCAGCGATGCGATCTGTTCCTCGGCCGCTTTGAGCTTGTCATCAGCCTCGGCGGTCTTGTCGGCCAGCATCAACCCCGCCATCAGCAGCATACGCTCGGCGGGCACGCGCCCGATCTGATTGAGCAGGGTCCGTGCTTCGGCATCCAGCATTTCAGCCGCGGCCAGCAGATACTGTTCTTCCCCCGGTTGGCAAGCAACCGTGAAATCCTTGTGCCCGATCGTGATGATCTGTTCAGGCATTGGCATCCTCCGGCGAAATCAGGGGTTTCAACTCGCCCAATACATCTTCCATCTCGGCCATTTCAGCGGCACGTTCGGCGCGCAAGGCTTCAAGCTCTGCCACCAGCGAACGGTTGATCGCGCTTGGCTCGATGACCTGCGCTTCATGGCCTTCGCGCAATTGACGGTTGGCCTCGATCAGTTTGGTATTCGCTTTCTTCAGGCGCAGCATTTCCAGACTTTGCAGGTCAAGCTGTTCAGTCATACGCGCTAGGCGGCGCTCCAATGTGGCGAAGGAACTTTCCTGTCGTTGCCTGACGGCATTGACCCGCTCTGATAATTGCGCGTTCTTCGCGCGCTCGGCTTCAAGCTGGCGGCGCAGATCGTCCGTGTCTGACGTCTCGGCAGGCTGCGCCGCACTCAGGGCCATCGCATGTTTTGCGATACGGTCCAGCGCGCGCCCAAGGCGCCGTTCAAGGTCGGATACATTGCTCATGCGGGTATCGCTTTCTGTTTCAATGCTCTGTGACCAGCCAATGCCCCGAATCACGCGCACGCAGCCCACTGACATTGGCTGCGCTAGCCTAGCCCCAAAGCGGGGATAATCCAACATCCTCTCGTTGCGAAGGTGCAGTTCGGGCATCGGGTCGCTTGAACTTATGGCTCAGGCTGATATGACACCGCTAACATTGGCCAGACAAGGAAAGTCCTCCCGTGGATATTGCTGCCCTGCGTGACGCGCACCCCGATCACTGGAAAAAAGCCACTGCCATCCGCGCTTTGGCCATGGATGCGGTACAAGCCGCAAATTCAGGCCATCCCGGCATGCCAATGGGCATGGCAGACGTGGCAACCGTGCTGTTCGAGAAACACCTGAAATTTGACGCGAGCGCGCCGGATTGGGCAGATCGTGACCGTTTCATTCTGTCAGCAGGCCACGGCTCCATGCTGATCTATGCACTGCTGCATCTGACCGGCTACGCGGATATGACCTTGGATCAGATCAAGAATTTCCGTCAATGGGGCGCAATCACGGCTGGCCACCCGGAATATGGCCATGTCAAGGGCGTCGAGACCACCACCGGTCCGCTGGGTCAGGGCATCTCGAACGCTGTCGGCTTCGCCATGGCGGAGGAAAAACTGCGCGCTGAATTTGGTGCAAAGATCGTCGATCACCACACCTATGTCATCGCTGGCGATGGCTGTCTGATGGAAGGCATCAGCCACGAGGCCATCGGTCTTGCAGGGCATCAGAAGCTGGGTCGCCTGATCGTGCTGTGGGACAATAACGACATCACGATTGATGGCCGCGTAAGCTTGTCTGATTCCACCGACCAACGCGCGCGCTTTGCCGCCGCAGGTTGGAAAGTTCTGCATTGTGATGGTCATGATCCAGCAGATATCGACCGTGCCTTGAACGAAGCCAAAGGCTCGGATCGGCCTGTGCTGATTGACTGCAAGACCATCATCGGCTTTGGCAGCCCCAAGAAGGCAGATAGTTCGGGCGCGCATGGCTCACCTCTGGGCGACGAAGAGATCGCGGCCACCAAGGCAATCTATGGCTGGCCCTATGGTCCGTTCGAGATCCCGTCCGATGTGCTGGAGGGCTGGCGTGCCATTGGTGCCCGCGGGGCACAGGCGCGCGCGGATTGGGACGCGCGCTTTGCGAAATTGTCGTCCACGAAACAGGCTGAATTCACGCGCCGCATGACGGGCGAAGCCCCGAAAAAGCTGACAGCGGCGATCCGAGCCTTCAAGAAGCAGATCAGCGAAAACGCACCCAAGGTCGCCACGCGCAAATCCTCGGAAATGGCGCTCGAAGTCATCAACGAGATCATGCCGGAAACCGTGGGCGGGTCTGCCGACCTGACAGGCTCGAACAATACCAAGACCGCTGGGCTTGGTGTTTTCTCGTCCGAGGACCGCAAGGGGCGCTATGTCTATTATGGCATTCGCGAACATGGCATGGCGGCCGCAATGAACGGCATGGCGCTGCATGGTGGCGTGAAACCCTATGGCGGCACCTTCATGTGCTTCACCGATTATGCACGCGGGTCGATGCGGTTGTCGGCGCTGATGGGTGTGCCGGTCACATATGTGATGACGCATGATTCCATCGGCCTTGGCGAAGATGGACCCACCCACCAGCCCGTCGAGCATCTGGCGATGCTGCGCGCAACGCCCAACACGCATGTCTTCCGGCCCTGCGACACGATCGAAACTGCCGAAGCCTGGGAACTGGCCCTGACCAGTGCGCGCACGCCTTCGGTGCTGGCGCTGTCCCGCCAGAACCTGCCCACGCTGCGCACGGCGCATAGTGTCAAGAACCTGACCGCACAGGGCGCCTATGTGCTGGCCGAAGCGACAGGCAAGCGGCAGGCGATCCTGATGGCCACTGGCTCGGAAGTCGAGATTGCGATGGCTGCACGCGCGTTGCTTGAGGCGGAAGGCATCGGCACCCGCGTCGTATCCTTCCCCTGCTGGGAATTGTTCGAGCAGCAACCCGAAGCGTATCGCCGCAAGGTGCTGCCTGCCGGGCCAGTACGGGTCGCAGTAGAGGCCGCGA
>SKGU01000053.1 GCA_007117255.1 Natronohydrobacter sp.
GCCATGGCGGGATTGGCATGAGCACGGACCGGATCTGTGTCGGCGCGATTGCCGGCGCCTTTGGCGTGCGTGGCGAGGTGCGGCTGAAAAGCTTCTGCGCCGATCCGGGCGCGATCGGGGATTACGGCCCGCTCTGGTCCGAAGATGGGCGGCAGTTCTCGGTCACTTTGGGAGTGCCGGTCGCGCAGGGGTTTTCTGCGCGCCTCAGCGGGGTCATGACGAAAGAACAGGCCGACAGTTTGCGCGGTGTGCGGCTTTTTGCCGAACGCGACAGCCTGCCGGGGCTTCCGGATGACGAGTTCTACCATGCGGACCTGATCGGGCTGGAAGTGTTCGACACGGGCGGGCAATCTCTTGGTCGCGTGAAAGCTGTGCTCAATCACGGGGCGTCGGATTTGCTAGAACTGGTCGCGCCAGGAAAAAAGGGGGCAATTCTGTTGCCTTTCACCAAGGCTGTTGTCCCGACAGTTGATCTGAGCGCGCGCCGGATCGTCGCCGATCCACCTGAAGGGCTGATCGAATGAGCGGGCCAGAGCGGCGCGCGAAAGGTCGGCTGGCGATTGCGCCCTCACTGACACCGCGCTCTCTTGAGAAGCGCGGTACACCAGTACAGGCTTGGCAAGCGCGCATCATCACGCTGTTTCCTGAGGCATTTCCCGGCGTGCTGGGCCTGTCGCTGACAGGAAAAGCACTCAAGGAGCGGCAGTGGGCGCTCGATACAGTTGACCTTCGGCCCTTCGGGATCGGTAAGCATCGCAATGTTGATGACACACCTGCAGGGGGCGGCGCAGGTATGGTGTTGCGTGCTGATGTGCTGGGCCGTGCGGTCGACATGGCGATGCGTGGCACACCGGACGACCGCGCGCAATGGCCGTTGGTTTGCCTCAGCCCGCGTGGACGGCCCTTTACGCAAGCGATGGCTCGTCAATGGTCGCAGACGCGCGGGATCACCATGATTTGCGGGCGTTTTGAGGGCATAGACCAGCGCGTGATCGAGCATTTCGGGATTGAGGAAGTCAGTTTGGGCGATTTCGTCCTGACCGGGGGCGAATTGGCCGCGCAGGCGATGATCGACGCGACTGTGCGGCTGTTGCCGGATGTGCTGGGCAATGCCGCGTCTATCGAGGAAGAGAGCTTCTCGCAGGGGCTTTTGGAACATCCGCAATACACGCGGCCTGCTGAATGGGCGGGGCACGAGATTCCGCCTGTGCTGATGTCAGGCAACCACGGTGAGATCGCGCGGTGGCGCCAATCACAATCTGAGCAGCTCACGCAAGAGCGCCGACCGGATCTTTGGGCGCAGTGGCGCGCGGCGCAAGACTGAATTTCGGGCGTCTGAGTGGTATGTAGGGTGCGTGCTGAGCACGCACCCTACGCCGTCACGCGTCGCGGGAAAGTTGCGCGCCAAGCCCCGCCATCAGAGGCTCGAATATCGGAAAGGACGTGTCGATGGGGCTTGCATCATCGACTGTGACAGGATCGCGACTGACCAGCCCCAGACACAGGAAACTCATCGCGATGCGGTGGTCGAGATGCGACTGGACAGTCGCGCCACCCGGCACGACGTCCACGCCATACACTGTCAGGCTGTCCTCTGTTTCCTCGACCCTTACGCCGCAGGCTTCCAATCCACGGGCCATCGCGTCGATCCGGTCCGATTCCTTCACCCGCAATTCCTTGATCCCGCGCATCACGGTTGTCCCTTCGGCCGTTGCGGCAAGCGCAGCAAGGACCGGGTATTCGTCGATCATGCTGGCTGCGCGCTCTGGCGGCACCTCGATGCCATTGAGCGCGGAAAAGCGCACGCGCAGATCTGCGACAGGCTCGCCACCTTCTTCGCGCGGGTTTTCCATGACCAGATCGGCACCCATTTCCTGCAAGGTCAGGTAGATGCCGTTGCGGGTCGGGTTCTGGCTGACGCCCGGCACGAGAATATCTGACCCTGGCACCATGAGTGCCGCACAGACCGGAAACGCCGCAGAGGACGGGTCGCGCGGGACAGAAACGCTTTGGCCGCGCAATTCCGGCTGGCCCGTCAGTGTGATGATCCGACCATCTGGCGTGTCCTCGACTGTAAGTTCTGCCCCAAAGCCGCGCAGCATGCGTTCGGTGTGGTCGCGGGTTGGCTCCTCTTCGATCACGATTGTCTGGCCCGGTGCATTCAACCCGGCCAGAAGCACTGCCGATTTGACTTGCGCGGAAGGCATGGGCAGCCGGTATTCAACTGGGACAGGTGCCGCCGCGCCGATCAGTGTCAATGGCAAGCGCCCGCCCTGACGCCCGTATGCCTGCGCGCCAAACAGCGCAAGCGGTTCGGTGATGCGTCCCATGGGGCGTTTGTTCAGGCTGGCATCACCAGTGAAGGTGGCTGCAATGTCCGTGGTGGCCATGGCCCCCATGATCAGCCGTACACCTGTGCCGGAATTGCCGCAATCAATCACATTGGACGGCTCAGCAAAGCCGCCCACGCCCACGCCCTGTACTGACCATGCACCAGCGCCATCGCGCGTTACTGTCGCACCAAAGGCCTGCATGGCCTTGGCTGTGTCGAGCACGTCCTGGCCTTCCAGAAGCCCAGTTATCTGGGTTTCACCGACTGACAGCGCCCCAAGGATCAGTGCACGATGAGAGATTGACTTGTCGCCCGGTACCTCTGCCACGCCGCGCAGGGGGCCGGATTTGTGCGAACTCATGGGCAGTACTGGGCCGTGACCAGACATACGGGCGCCTTTCAGCTAGGGAGTATTCCGCATGCTGATAGCGCACCCATACCGCGCCGTCCATGGGGCGCTGGCGCTGTCTGGTCAGGCTTGTACCAGTTGTGCCTCGACTTCGGCCAGGAGCGCGTCCAGCTCAAGGCGCATGGCCGGATTGCGCGCGGATTCGATCCCGCCAAGGCCCTGTCCCAGAGTTTCGGCATAAGCGACGCGGTTCGACACCTGCGTTGCGGCGATCTGCGCATCCAGATCTTTGGCAGCCTGTTCGATTTCGCCGCCAAGCCGCGTGCCGGGGCGGGCACGGTTCAGCACGACCAGGACTTCGCGGCTTTCTCGGCGGGCCAGATCCAGTACGCCATCAGTCGCCCAAAGGTCGACATGGCTGGAAGCGACTGGCACCACGACCAGGTCTGCCACACGCAGGGCCGGGCGCAGGTCGCTGTCGGCTTTGGGGGGCGTGTCGATGATCACGAAATCGGCCATGTCGCGCAGTTTGCCGACCTCATAGCCGACCCCCCATGCTGAAGCCGTAGAAAATTCCATGCCTTCGCAACGACCGGCTTCATGCCGGGTCATGAACCAGCGTCCAAGCGAGCCTTGCGGGTCCGTGTCCAGAAACGCGACACGCGCGCCCTTGCGCGCCAGCATCACGCCAAGATTGACCGCAAGCGTGGTCTTGCCCGACCCGCCCTTTTGCTGTGCGATGGTGATAACCTTGCCTTTGGCCATGTTCCGCCCCTTTTGCTGCACCGCAGCATAGCGAATTTGCGCGCGAATGCACGCGATTTTTGCGCTTAGGCCCGCTCATCCTTGGGCGATCCCATCACAACCATGGTTGTGAGACGTTCCAGATGCGGGAACGCGCCCATGTAATCGGTGTGAAACTGTTTATAGGCCGCCAGATCCCGCGCCTCGACGCGCAGCAGGTATTCTACTGTCCCAGTGATGTTATGGCACTCACGCACCTGTGGGGCAGCTTGCATCAAACGCTCGAATTCTGCCTGCGCAGCCTTGGTATGCCGTGACAGGCCCACGGTCACATAGGCAATGAACCCGATCCCGGTCTGTGTGCGGTCGATCACCGCGCGATAGCCCGAAATGATCCCGCGCCGCTCCAGATCCTGCACGCGGCGCAGACAGGCAGAGGGCGACAGGCCGACCTTATCTGCGAGCTCGATATTCGAGATGCGCCCGTCCCGCGACAAGACGCGCAATATATGGTCAGATATTTGGTCCAGATCATTCATGAGTTGCGTGATTAGTTCATATGGCGCAGCTTTTGCAATAAATTATCGGATGCAGCCGCATAATCTGGCCTCTTATTGAATGAGGCCCCTGATGACGACTGAACTGCTCTTTGCCCTGATCGCCTATGCTTTCGTAACATCGGTTACGCCGGGGCCGAACAATATCATGCTTCTGGCATCTGGTGTGAATTTTGGATTCCTCCGGACACTTCCGCATATGCTTGGCATCGCGCTGGGCCATGCCTTCATGGTGTTTGTCGTGGGTGTGGGGCTGGTGGGCGTGTTCATCAGCTATCCTCCTGCCCGGACTGCGCTGACAGTTGTTTCGGTGGCTTACATGTTGTGGCTCGCTTGGAAGATCGCCCATGCCGCGCCGCCGGACGGCAGCACGACCAAGGGCAAACCCCTGACTTTTCTTCAGGCAGCGGCTTTCCAATGGGTGAACCCCAAAGCCTGGATCATGTCGCTGGGCGCGGTCACGCTTTATGCGCCGGGGCAGGAATGGCTGGCTGTTACCTGGGTCGCCGGGGTCTTTGTGCTGGTGAACTTTCCGTCTGTCTCAGTCTGGGCATTGGCGGGGGTCGGGCTGCGCCGTTTGCTGCAGCGCCCTGACTTGCTGCGTGCCTTCAATTACACGATGGCGGCACTTTTGATCCTCTCGCTATATCCGGTGATCTTCGGTGCATAATCGGGCCAACACAGGTTGCGCCCTTGAAAATGCGCCGTTAGTCTTTGACTAGGTCGTTCGCGATCCGACAAGAAAAACGAAGATCCTTGGGAGGATTACCATGAAAAACCGTTTCACGGCGCTTGGCGTCGCAGCTTTGCTATTGGCGGCACCCGCCCATGCGCAGCAACTCTCCATCGCGACAGGCGGCACCGGAGGGGTTTATTTCCCCTATGGTGGTGGTCTGGCTGAAGTCATCAACACCCATGTTGACGGTGCGAGCGCAAGTGCCGAGGTCACAGGCGCATCTGTCGAAAACGTGGCGCTGATTTCGCGCGGTGACAGTGATCTGGCACTGGCACTGGCCGATACCGTTTATCAGGCATTCCACGGCGAGGGCGCTTTTGAGGGGCGGCAGGTCGATGAGTTGCGCGCGCTTGCTTCGATCTACCCCAATGCTGTGCAGATCGTGACGCTGGCCGACAGTGGTATCAGCAGCATCGAGGATCTGCGTGGCAAGCGTGTCTCTGTCGGCGCACCAGGTTCGGGCACCGAGGTCAGCGCGCAGACATTGCTGGCGGCCAATGGCATCACCTATGACGATTTCGAGCCACAGCGCCTGAACTTCAACGAGACCGCCGATGCGTTGCGCGATGGCGATATTGACGCGGGGTTCTGGAGTGTCGGCCCGCCCACCAGCTCGATCATGAACCTTGCGACCACGCGTTCGATCAGTCTGATCGGTATGACCGAAGAGCAGATCGCCGCAGCGATAGAGGCAGAGCCGACCTTTGCACCCTACACCCTGCGTGAAGGGCTGTATGAGGGCATGGCCGAAGGTGTGCCCACCATCTCGACTCCGAATGTCCTGATCGTCAATGCGGATATGGACGAAGAGCTGGCCTATAACATCACCAAGGCGATGTATGAGAATGTGGCCGAACTGATCGCGATTCACCCGGCGGCGAATGACACAACGGTAGAGTTTTCCACCGACTCGACCCCTATTCCCTTCCATCCGGGCGCATTGCGGTATCTGGAAGAAGTGGGTGCCAGCGTTCAGGACCATCAGCGTCCGTGA
>SKGU01000305.1 GCA_007117255.1 Natronohydrobacter sp.
CGAACTTGAGTTGCCCGAGTTGCCGCCCTCTGAAGAATATAGCGTTGAGTATACCGCAATCCTGCGCTGATCGCGTTCGCAGTTGCGTTTTTTAGGAGTAAAATGATGATCCCCCAGTTTTTTAGAACCCTTGCCTTGAGTTCGTCACTCGCCCTTGTGTTCGCAGGCGGAGCTATGGCGCAAGTTGCGGACCCGGCCGATCAGACCGCACCTGGCGTGCAGGTCACCAACACCATCTCGTTGACGTATAACGGCGCTGACGTTAGCGGGGAGCCTGTAGCTGTCACCCTGCCCGAAGTCTCGGAACACAGCGCGGTTTTCACTGTCGCGCGCAAGATTGACCTTTCCGTGACGGCAGAGGCATCCGACGGTGAAGTGACGGTCATGCCCGGCGCTCAGGCGGTCAGCTTTGACTTCATTGTCAGAAACCTTGGCAATGGCACGCAGGGCTATAACATCAATGTCACCAATACAGACGGTGAACTTCCGGGAGAGACTGACGGTCTTGGCGACACTTTCGCAGGCCTGACCTATAGCGCCACGACAACCACCGCACCGGGCACATATTATGTGCAGGTTGCGGGTTCGGACTATGATACCACTGCCAATACCAATGCAGGTGATCTTGCTCCGGGTGAAACCCTGACTGTCACGATCGTAGCGAATATTCCAGATATCGCGACGGATGGACTGGCTGACCTGTTCGCGGTCACAGCGATCTCGCTTGAAGAAGACACGGACACCGTTGTTCAAGAGGTCCGAACCAATGCGCTCGACAGTGAAACGCCGAATGTGGTTTTTGCCGATGCGGCCACGGAGTGGAGCTTTGAAGGTGGGCCTAGTGAGGCTAATGGTGAGCCAAACGGCCAAGATGCCGACAATACAAACCTGCGCGTAACTGCACCCGTTATCACAGCGACCAAGACCGCTGCTGTTGTCGACGAAAACCGCCCGGGTAGCAGTTTTGAGTGTGACACTGGGAGTGGCACGGCTAACTCGGGTACCCCGCCCGCCGCCGTGCCCGGCGCTTGTGTGGAATACACGATCATCGTGACGAACGACTCGCCGAGTGAAACTGCTGCCACCAATATTGTGATCAAGGACCCGATCCCCGGCAACACCACATATGCTGGCGTCACTCAAGGTGGTTTCACTTCGGTTACCTTCAATGCAGGCGAGGGCGCCAATGGAACCGTGACCGCGACCCTTGCGACGCTGGCACATAATGACACGGCTGAATTCCGCATTCGCGTCACTATTGATTAATTCGACCAACAGGCGCGCGGCATATTTCGCCGCGCGTCGATATTTTTTGTCCCCGCCGGCTTTTCATTATGTCCAGATTTCTTTCCCTTGCCTTTGGTCAGATCTGCGCTGCTGCGCTGACTCTGGGCATGGCAATGGCTCAGACGCCAATGGGGACAGAAGTGGTCAACATCGCGCATGTCACTTGGCAGGTGGACGGGGTTGATCAGGGCGAGGGTTTGCGGCCAGAGGCCCGCTTCACGGTTGCGCGACGCCAGTCCCGTGGCGTGCTGACCGCGTGGGAGCTGGACAAGGGCCTGACTGATGGCCCGTTTGCAGAATTCCTGTTTCGTGCTGGCGACTTTCGGCAGGGCGATTTTGTTGCCCTGCCAGAGCCGGTCGACAGTTCCAGCCTGACAGGCGACCCGGCACCCATTGACCGTAGCGCGCCGCTACGTGTCTCTCGTGCTGATCGCATCCGGCCCGGTGTTCCGGTGTTTTTCACATTGGAAGATAGCGGGTTGAATCTGGACCCCACGCGAATTGAAACGGTGATGATTACCCTGACCGATGCCGTGACCGGTGACCGTGAAACCCTGCGTTTCTACGAGACTGGTCCTGATACCGGCGTGTTCAGCGCGTGGATCAATACCAATAATTCGGCATCTACCAGCGGCGATGGCGCGCTCTCGACACAGGCGTTTTCGGTCATCACGGCGCGATATGAAGAAGTCGGTAATGTCATCAATAATCTCGAAGTGGCGATTGATGTCGGGCCCATTGACCCGTTCGGACTGGTCTTTGACAGCCAGTCCGGCGCCCCGTTGAGTGGCATAGAAGTGACACTGATCAACACTGCTACGGGCCAGCCTGCCGAAGTGTTCGGCGATGATATGGCTGCGCGGTTTCCTGCAACGGTGGTCACCGGCGGACAGGTGACCGACAGCTCTGGCCGTGTTTATAACTTCCAGCCTGGCGAGTACCGTTTCCCTTTTGTCGCAACGGGGAATTACCGGATTGAAATAACGCAAACCGCTTTGTCCACCCACGCGGCCTCTAGCCAGCGCGATGATGCCGCGCTGCAAGCGCTGCCCGGTGCGCCCTTTGCGCTGGGCGTTGGTTCAAGGCTAGAGGCTTTCGACGTGGTGCCCGGTCCGCCCCTGCGCATCGACATTCCGATGGACGCGCTGACCATTGCCCAGATCACGCGCACAGCGTCTCATGCAGAGGCATCTATCGGGGAATTTCTGGAATATACTGTCACCGTAACCGTTTCTGAATCAGGAATTTTCACGATCTCCGACAGCTTGCCAACTGGCGTCGCCTTTCTGGCGGGAACCCTGTTGATTGATGGACAGCCCGTCACTCCAAGACGCGAAGCCGGTGGGCAAAGGCTGATCTACGATCTGTCCATCCTGCAGGCAGGACAGACCATCACCGTCACTTATGGCGCGCAGGTTGTGCCGCCTGCCATAGCGGGGCAGAGCCTGCGGTCCTTCAGCCAATTGAGCGCTGCTGGAACGCGCGGAACGCGGGCCGATCATGCGTTGCGGGTGCGTGACGCGCTTGGTCTGGATCAGGTCGCCATTCTGGGCCAGATCAGCGCGGGCGGTTGTGGCAGCCCAAACCCCGATTATGACCTGTCGGGCATTCGCGTGCTGCTGGAGAATGGCGAATATGCCATAACCGACAGCGACGGGCGTTTCACCTTTCGCGATATCTATCGCCGTCCGCGTGTGGTGCAGATGGATGTAACCACCTTGCCCCCCGGTGCGCGGCCTGTGTCGTGCTATGCCTCGACGCGCAGCGCGGGCAGCGCGATCTCGCAATTCGTAGAATTGCGCCCCGGCATGATGGGACGGGTCGAATTCTATCTGGAATTTGAGGAAGACGACGAAAGCGCCTTTGACACCACCGCGCCCGCTGTCGCTGACCCTGCCGAGCAGTCGGCCTTGCTGCGCTTCGATCAGAACTGGCTTGACCGTCACGGAGCGCGGCATGGCGCTGGCTTTCTGGCCCCCGCAAACGGGCATATGCCCCGGTCCAATGCGATTGATGTGGTCTATCTGCGCCCCGCTGGCGCGCGCTCTAAACTGCTGGTGAATGATGAAGCGGTGCCCGGCATCCGCCGCGAGCCTGTGATCCGGTCAACGGATGGACGGTGGGAGATGATGCGCTACCGCGCGGTGCGTATCAGCGAGGGGCGCAACACGCTCGCGCTGACTATTTCTGCCAACGACAGGCAAATACTGCGCCAGCAATCACGCGAAGTGCTATATGGATTGCGCCCTGCGCAACTGGAGTTGATCCGCGCGGCCAGCAGTCTGGAAAGTGATGGACGCAGCCAACCGCAACTTACACTGCGCCTGACCGACCGTGCGGGCATCCCCACCCGCCCTGGCACACAGGTTACGGTAATGGTCCAAAGCCCGTTCGGCTTTGCCCCCACCGCCCCAGTGCGGCGTTCGGCGCCCGCGTCCGAACGCGCGCCGACAAGCAGGATCACTGCCATTGTGCAAGAGGATGGGATTGTCGCGGTCACCCTTGCCCCGGTCCTCGAAGGAGGCACTGCCCGCATCAGCATTCCTGCAAGCGGGCGCGACCTGACCCTTCGCGTGCCGATTTCCGCTGCCAATCGGCCTTGGGTGTTGGTGGGGCTGGCCGAAGGCACACTCGCACATAAGCGCGTGCGCGAACACATGCGCCACGATGGCGCGATCGGCAATGCGCTGTCGGGTCGTGTGGCCTTGTTCGCCGAAGGGATTATCAAGGGCGAATGGTTGCTGACGCTGCGTTATGACAGCGCACAGGACCGCGACAGTTTTTATGGCATCGACCCCGACGCCGATTACATCGTCTATGGTGACCGCTCGACCCAAGGCAATGCCGCGCAAAGCCGCTTTCCGCTGTATCTGCGGCTGCGCAAGGAGGGCGCTGAATTCCTGATCGGGGATTTCAACACCAACCTGAATGCGGGCGGGATTTCCATAAACCAGCAGGTCACTGGCGCGCGGGCGGTCTTTGAGGATGAAAGCTGGCGTGTCATGGCCTTTGCCGCGCAGACATCGAACCATCTGGTCGAGGATCGCATTGCGCTGAATGGCACAGTCGGCCCCTACCAGCTTAGCCGTTCGGACGTATTTGCGCATTCGCATACGGTGCGACTTGTCACTGTCTCCCGGTCTGATGCGTCTGAAGAACTGGAAAGCCGCACGCTGACCGCTGGTGTGGATTACGTTATCAGCTACAGCACCGGACAGGTGTTTCTACGTCGCCCTATTCTGGCTTTTACCGCTGATCTGAACCGTCATGTTCTGGTCATTGACTACGAGGCTGATGCGGATTTGCGCAACGCGATGGTCGCGGGTATCCGCGCCGAGGCAGAGCTTGGCCCCCGCTTGCGCGCCGGGGCAACTGCGGTTCATGCCCGCCGGGTGGAAGGGCGGAACCTGAACATCACGCTGGCAGGGTTCGATGTCAGCTACAAAGCCACGGATGACCTGACGCTCAGCGCGGAAATGCTGTATGCGCGCCGCAATTTTGCAGCCTATACAGATACCGGCCTGCGCAGCGAGGTGCGTGCAGAGTTCGAACGCGAGGGCACCCATGTGGCTGCCTATTTGCGCCGTCAGCGCGGCCATGTGGCACTGACCGCGTCGGATAGCGAAATAGATACGATGATCGGGGGACTTAGCCTGCGTCATCAGCTTTGGGCCGATCCTGACACGCCACAGGAACGCTGGCTGCTGGAGGGTCGCATAACTGCCGAGAATGACCGCGCCAATGCCAGCCAGAAGCGCGATGGTGAGGTGCTTCTGACCCGCGAGCGTGAATTTAAAACGCAATCGCTGGGCCTGCGCGGCATCCACGCGAACGCAACCGATGGCCAGACCCGTGACCTGCGGCTGGTCTATCGCGGCACCGGCACATCCCAAGATGGTCGCCTGACGCAGGCGCTTGGTACCGAAGTCACCCTGACACCAGACGCGGCGCGCGCAGGCGACAAGCTGGACCTGAGCTTTGGCTATGAACTGACCGAGCGCTGGACTGTCTTTGGCACATTCGAGATTGAAAGCCAGCGCCAGACAGAGATCGACGCCCGCCGCTTTACCTTCGGTGCCGAATTCACGCCAAAGCAGGGGCGAAGTTACCGCACCGCGCTGTCATGGGCTGGCAATGACTACAGGCAGGGGCAGGCGCTGTTTCTGGGGGCGGATCACGACTACAGCCTGCAAGATGGGTTAACGGCCTATCTTGGCGGTGACATTCAATGGGATTTGGGCGCGGCAGGTGTGCCGATGGGCCAATCAATCGGCAACCCATATATCGAGGAAAGCTTCATCGCGCTGCGCGGTGGGTTGCGCTATGATGCGGAAAGCTGGGGTGCCGGGCTGGACAGTGAATGGCGCCGCACGCGCGGCGACGACACCGCCAATCTGCGCCTGCGCATGGATGGAGAACTTTCCGAAAACTGGAGCGCGGGGGCAGAGGCTTTTGTTGGCTTCACGCGCAAGACCGGCGCAAGCTGGCGCCACGATCTGAAATTGCTTGCCAGTGCCGCGCATCGCGCTGGTCCGCGCGACCCGATTACGCTGCTGCAAGGTGAATTTCGTCAGCGCGAACAGGGCGGGATCGAGAGTATGAGCGCGATTGCTTCGGTCTATCGGTCGCAATACCTGTCCGATAGCGAATTTCTGAACCTGCGCTATGGGGCAAAATACGACCAAGCCAAGCTGCGCACGGGCAGCGTTGACGATCTTCTGAACCTTGTCGGCGCGGAATACCGTCGCGACCTGACCGAGACTTTCGATATCGGCCTGCATGGCAGCGCGATGCATGCCGCGCGCACAGGGCGCATGTCGCACAGCGCGGGGCTGTCGATGGGTTTGACGCCATTCGACAATGGCTGGCTGTCGCTTGGCTATAACTTTACCGGCTTTCACGACCCCGACTTCTCAACCCTCGGCCATACTGATGCTGGCCCCTTCATCCAGTTCCGCATGAAATTTGATGCCGACAGTCTGTGGGGAATGTTCAAATGAGGGGTGGCATATGGCAAGCCCTTGGCGTGGTAGCCAAGGCGTTGATCTTGTCCACTGGCGCAGCAATGGCTGACGAACGCTGCGTCGAGGTGGGAGTCGCAACCGGCGGCGCGGTCAGCGCTCTTACGGTCGATGGGGAACTTTACTGCGTTCACCAGTTCACGAGCGTCGGTGATGCCGATAGCTTCAATTTGCTGCGTGCACGTGATGCGGTCGAATATTTGTTCATCGGCGGTGGTGGCGGCGGTGGCTCTGGCGGGGGCGGCGCTGGTGGCTTTTTTGCCGGGAGTTTTTCCAACCCAACTCCTCAAAACTACAGTATTAGTGTAGGTAATGGTGGATTACCGCGTAGCGGGGGCACTCGCGGCGACGCTGGTGGGTCAAGTACTGCATTTGGTATCACTGCCGGTGGCGGCGGTGGTGGGGGCAGTAGCAGCGCTCTGGGTGGTGGTTCCTTAAGCGGCGGCGACGGTATGTCACCCGGTGGCAGCGGAGGCGGTGCCGCAGCCATATTGGGATCAGCATCCGGAGGAGCGGGCAGCGCCCCCGGCAACAATGGTGCTGGCAGCCCTTTCTCACTTTTGTTTGCGCAAGGCGGCGGCGGCGGTGGCGCCGGGGCAAATGCATCTGGAAGGAGTGGCGGTGCGGGACTTCAAAGCGCGATTGCGGGTTTGCAATTTTATGCGGGCGGAGGGCGCGCCTCTGGGGGGAGTTCTGGTGCCGGGCAAAACAATGCAGGAGGGGGCGGAAACGAATCGCAACAGGGCCAAAATGGGATCGTGATCCTGCGCTACATCGCCAATTTCGCGCCAACAGCGAATGCGGGTGGACCTCAGACCGTCACAGCTTTTACCCCCGTCACTCTGGATGGCAGCGGATCAACCGACCCTGAAGATAATATTGAAACCTACGTTTGGACCCAGCTTTCGGGAACCAACGTTGTCCTGAGCGGGGCTGACACCGAGACTCCCAGCTTCACCGCGCCGCAGCCCACCGGCAGCAGCGAGACGCTGAGTTTTCGCCTGACTGTCACGGACGCTTTCGGGTTGACCGATAGCTCTGATGTCGAAATCACCGTCACTGCCCTGCCGGGCCAGCTTGCGCTCGGCACTGGGGGCACAGTGAACGAATTTAACGACCCCGACGGAACGCGCACTTGGCGCGTGCACAGCTTTTCCGGCAGTGGCACGCTGAACCTGCCCGAAGAACCAACCGATGTGGAATATCTGATCGTCGGTGGCGGCGGTGGTGGCGGTGCGGCTGCTGGCGGCGGCGGGGGCGCAGGCGGTATGCGAACGGGCATTGCAACCAGTGTTTCAGGGGAACAGGCGATAACTGTCGGAACCGGGGGTGCGGGCGGTTTCGGGTCGTTTCCAGATAGCCCGCAACAATCGCGCGGGTCAAATGGGGGCAATAGCGCCGCTTTTGGTGTGGTCGCCTTGGGTGGCGGCGGTGGTGGCACATATTTTTCCAATACCCCACCGGAAGCCAAAGCTGGGCTTGCGGGCGGGTCGGGCGGTGGTGCTTCACACGACAACCCCGGCGGCGCTGGTAGTGATGGCCAAGGCAATAATGGTGCGACGGGCGCGATAGGCTGTGGCGCATCATCCGGCGGCGGCGGTGGTGGCGCGGGTCAGCCCGGGTTTGTCGGCACGTCAAGCCAGGGCGGCAGAGGGGGCGATGGCGCAGCATCGACCATTACCGGAAGCCCCGTTTTCTATGCGGGCGGTGGCGCGGGTGGTGGCGATGACAGGGACGGAGGGTGCGGTTACTCGGGCAATCCTGGTGTCATTCCGAATGAAGGGGGGCTTGGCGGTGGGGGCGCTTCAACCTTCACGAATGGCCAACCCGGCACAAACGGTCTTGGCGGTGGTGGTGGTGGCGCGCAGTTGAACACCACTGCCTATACAGGCGGCAGTGGTGGTAGTGGCATTGTGGTCGTGCGCTATGTCATAAATACTGCACCCATTGCGGATGCCGGTGGGAATGCCAATGCGTTTGCCGGGCAGGAATTCACTTTGGACGGCAGCGATTCTGATGATCTTGAAAATAACATCATCAGCTATAGTTGGGCGCAGCTTGAAGGGACACCCGTCCTGCCCGCGGAAACGGATACAGCACAGATCAGCTTCACACCCTCTCAGCCCGCAAATGGGGACCCTTCCGAGGCACTGGTATTCGAGCTGACGGTAACCGATGCCTTTGGCCTGACATCGACCGATCAGGTCACGATCACCTTGAACGCTGTCGCGGTGTTGTCTGCCAGCAAGGATGTTTCGGTTTTTGCCGAAGTCATTACCGGTTGCGATGATCCGGAGGCCACGCCCCCTGACGAACCTGCGAATCCCGCAGCCATTCCGGGCGCCTGTATCCAGTATGCAATCACGGTCACAAATGATGGCCCTGTCGCCGCATCAGCGATCACCTTGATAGATGAATTGCCCGCCCATCTTTCTTTTCAGGCGGCATATCTGGGCGGGGACTGGGGCGAGGGGACAGTCCTTGCAACACCAAACTGCCCTGGGTCAGCCTGCGAAATAAGGGTCGAGGGCGGTGTGCTTGATGCAGGTGAAACTGCAACCGTCTTGATCCGTGCGACAATAAACTGACCTGAATAAACAGGCATCTTCCCGCAATCAGCAGGAACGCGATGCCCACCACACCGCCAATGACGGATGAAATTGCCGCAATTGAAGAAGGTGTGCCGGGCGTATTGATCAGGATCGCGGTGAAAGCACCGCCGTAGATCGTGCCCATATAAACGGCGCCCAAGGCGACAAGACCCTCTAACGCTTCAAGCGAAAAGGTGAAGGGCAACATCAAAGCCAGCGCCATTGTGGCAGTCAGTCCCGGCAGGGCACCACCAAGCGGCCTGCGGTCACGCCAGGTAGAATAATGACAAGCATATGGGGTTGCAGGACGGCCCATGCCGGTGCGATCGCGTTTATCTTTTGGGTCTGGAAACGCCCGGAAAGCGCAGAGCCGACCCTCCCGGCACAGCCGCGAGTGTCGGTGCAAGGCTTAGTTCAGATAGTCACCATACGGTTCGCGCATACGGGTCATCAGATCGATTGCGTCCTGCCCGCGCATGTCTGTCATCTGGTACACCATCGGGATCTGGCGTTCGCCCAAGGTTTCATTCATCTGCACGAAAAGTTTGGCAAGAATCTTCGCGCGATCTGCGGGTGTTCCGTTTGGTACAGCCACAGCATGGTAAGTTCCATAAGACGCAGTGTTTTTCGATGGTTGCCCGTGAAGGTGCCACTTCCACCCAGTTGCAGCGATTGCGGGTTCTCGCGCGTGAAATCAATGAGTTCCTCAAGGGTTCCGAACAGGCTTCGGCCCGCACCACGACCAAATGAGGTGTCAGGTGGAACCATGTTGTGATGTCAAAGCCTTCGGTCATGTAGCCCGCATCTGCGCGCTCGATGGGCTACGCCACGATATGCCTATTTTAGCGATATGATTTCTCCTCTCATGGATGAGGGGCAACCCCCATGCACTGAAGCGCAACATGTAAGGTTTGTAGTTTTGATAATTTCGGGGAGCCGGAACAACTCTGGGCGGTTGTCGGGTCAGTCGCGGCTCTGCGCCGCCCGGCGCCACAGTTCGACCAGCTTCCGAACATATCAGGATCAATTCGGCAATTTGTGCGGTGCCGGACAGGTGTTCGGCGCGATCACGCCTGCTGGCCTATCCCGAGAACGCGCTACTACCCTGACGCGCCAGCCACAGATTGACCGCCAGCAAGATGCCAGAGGTGATGGTGATGGCGATCATGCTCATTGCCATACCGGTTTGCACTGATCCTTGCTCGAATTGTGCAAAGACAAAGGTCCCCACAGTGCGCATTCCCGCCGGGGCCAGCATGATCGACGCCACCAGTTCGCGCGAAGCAATGGCAAAGACCAGCATCATTGCGGCGATCAGCGAGGGTGCCATCAGCGGCAAAGTGATATGGCGCAGCGCGCGCATCTGGCTGGCTCCGGCTACCCGCGCCGCATCATCAAGCGAGCCGGAAATCTGGCGAAGCCGAGCAACCGCATAGCGAATTGGATAGGGCAGCAAGATGCCGATATAGGCAATCAGCAAAATGGCCGCAGTGCCATACAGCGTCAGCGGCAGGAAAGGTGAATTCCATGCCAGAATGATCCCGACAGCCAGCACGATGGCAGGAATGGCGTTGGGCAGAATTGACAACCCATCCATGACGGCACGCCCTCGGCCTGTGCCGCGCACGACGATATACGCCACCAACCCACCTATCACGGCCGTTGCCAATGCAGTTAGCACCGCCAGCCACCCGCTGGTGACCAGCGCTTGCGTCGCGCGGCTTCCGCTGCGGAAAATGGGTGCGTAATGGCGCGTGTCGAAGTTCGCCCAGTTCAACCCGCCAGAGATCGTGCCCATGAAAGACGTCACTGCAATCGCGGCCAGCGGGATCACAACGCCAATCAGTGCGACAAGTGCAAACAAGGTCAGCACGGGCCAGCGCCAAGGCCCAAGATCAGCCTTTTCCAGACTGGCGGGTTTGCCGGTCTGGCTGATATAGGACCTCCGCGTTGCAATCCAGTTTTGCGATGTGAATGCTGCCAGCACCATCGCCATCAACATGATTGACCCCAGTGCCGCACCCGACAGGTCAATCGGCCAGTCCGACAGGCGGGTATAAATGCCCGTGACCAGCACCTCGAACCCGGTGCGCGCGGCGAGTGCTGCGGGCGTGCCGAATTCCTCGATGGACATGGCGAAGACGATCAGCAGGCTTGCGGCAATCGCCGGGATCGACAGCGGCAGCGTGATAAGGAAGAACGCCTGCAAGGGGCGCGCGCCATGCACCCGCGCCGCCGAGGCGAAGCGCCCGCCGACCATTTCCAGTGCGCGCGATACCGCGAAATAGACCAGTGGAAACAGGTTCAGCGTCATGACGAAGGCAACCCCGGTAAAGCTGAACAGAAACCGACCCATATCAAAGCCTACAAGCTGGAACAGATAACCGCGCGGCTGCAATGTCATCATCCAGGCAATTGCCGCGATGAAGGGTGGGATCAGGAAGGGGATCAGGAACACAACATCCCAGATGCGCGCACCGGGGATATGAAATAACCCGCGCAGCACGCCAATAGGCAAACCAAAGATCAGACAACCCAACATGACCGAAAAGGCCAGCATCAGCGTATTGCGCGCCTGCATCAGAAGGCGGTCATTCTCTATCAGGATAACCAGCTTCGAAAAGGCCCCTGCAAAAGACCCGCGCGCAAATTCGGGGAACACCGCTTGCAGCAGAATGAACAGCACTGGCAACCCCACAAGAACAAGAAGCGCGCCTGCGGCAAGTATGGTCAGAACAGATTGCGCGCGCAGCATCACATGCGGCCTTTCGTGAACACAAACATGGCCCCGGGACATCTCGGGGCCATGCGCAAAAATGCTGAGAGATCAGCGATTGGTTACTGTCTCGTTGAAGCGTGCGATAATCTCTTCTCGCCGCGCGGCGACGGCGTCTTCGTCTACCTCGATCACGTTGAGATCATTGATGCCGGGGCGCAGCCCTTCGATATCGGCGCGGGCGGGCATCATCCATGTCGAAGCGACAAGCTCTTGCCCTGCCTCGGACAATACAAAATCGACAAAGGCTTGCGCTGCCTCTGGGTTCCGGGTCGATTGCAAGATCATCATGGGGCGCGGCGCGATAACGGTGCCGCTTTCGGGCACGATCACTTCAATCGTTTCCCCGCCAGCGGCCTGAGCATAGCTGATGTAGTCCACCGCCCCGAACACCACAGCTTTCGCACCTTGCAGAACCGGGTTCAGCGCGGCGGCATTCGGGCCGGGCACGATCATGTCATTCTCGGCGAGTGCGGCCATCAGGTCCCAGACTTCATCGCCCATCGCAACCTCCAGCCCTGCGATCAGGTCAAAAGCAGAGCCGGATTGGGCAGGATCGGGCATCGTGACAAGGTCGCGATAAGCCTCGTCAGTCAGATCCGTCCATTCTGCCGGGCGCGGCACGTCGCTTTGCGCATTCCAGACCATTGCCAGCGCAGAGATACCTTGCGCGACATAATGGCTATGCTTCAGAAAATCCGGCACTTCGGCGGCATTGGGCGAAAGGTACTCCATCAGCAGGCCGCGCTCATACATATCGACAGCCGAACCCCAGCTTGCTGACACGACAACATCGGCTTGCGGGTTGGATTCCTCGGCTTCCAACCGCGCCATCACTTGCCCGGTTGTCGCCTGAAACACATTGACGGTGATGCCGGTCTCCGCCTCGAAAGCCTCGGCCAGTGCATCGGCCAGCCCGCCGGGACCAGCGGTGTAGAAGGTCAGCGTATCAGCATGGGCAAGACTGGTGATCAGGCTGATAGTAGCAGCAAGGGACGTTGTGCGAAGCATGGGATTTCTTCCTTTTGGATCAGTGTGGAAAGACGCGCAAGCGATCCTGGTCGATCGCCAGTGGGATCTGGCTGTTCAAGGCCACGGCGCGATCTGTCGGACAGACAAGGCTTGTGCTTTCGCCGTCCAAACCCAGATGCAGCAGATACCTGTCGCCCTGAAACTGACACCGCAGGACTTGCGCCATCAACGCGCCTTCGGTGGCGGGCCGAATGGCGGTACGCGGAATCAGAATGCGCGCGGGGCCTTCGGGGGCGGACCGGGCCAGATCAGGCAGGCTCAACCGGTCGCGGCTGCAGGTGAAGCCATGCGTGCGGCACACTCTGCCCTCTATCAGCGCACCGATATTGAGGAATTGCGCCACTTCAACCGATGCCGGGGCTGCAAACAGCCGCTCGGGCGTGTCGATCTGTGCAACTTCGCCCCCCAGCATGACCGCCACACGATCCGCGATGGTGAACGCCTCGGACTGGTCATGTGTGACATAGATGGCCGACAGGCCCAGTTCGCGCAAAAGCGCGCCAATCTCCAACGCCAGCCCCTCGCGCAATTCACGGTCAAGGTTTGACAGGGGTTCATCAAACAATACCAGCGGCGGTTCCGCCACGATAGCGCGGGCGAGGGCAACGCGCTGCTGTTGGCCGCCCGACAGTGTGCCGGGAAAGCGGTCTGAAAGATGGGACAGCCCCACCCGATCCAGCGCGCGGCGCGCGCGACCCTCTCTCTCGTTGCGGCCCATTTTGCGCATACGCAATGGAAACGCCACATTCTCCAACACGGTTAGATGCGGCCAGATGGCATAATCCTGAAACACCATTCCAATCCCGCGCGCCTCTGGCGGAGCGTTAAACCTGCTGCCATCGACAACGCGCGCGCCTGCGATCTGCATCTGGCCCGAACTGGCCGCCAGAAGGCCTGCAGCAATGCGCAAAAGCGTGGTCTTGCCGCAACCTGAGGGGCCAAGAAGCGCCACAACTTCACCCGGCGCGAGATCAAGGTTGATGTTACGCAAAACCTGCGTTTCGCCAAAGGATTTGGCAATCTGCGATGCGGTCAGGGCGAATGTGCCATCTAGGCGGGTTTTTATACTCATACGCGGGCCATAGCAGGGTTTTGTAACAGTTTTCTGTCACCTCTCCCTTCAAGCAGACGGCCGGTTCAGATAATCGCGTGCCGCACCTTGGCCGAGACCCATTCGCTGACGACGACCGTGCCAAGGATTACCAGAATGATCAGCATGACCTGTGGCCAAGCCAGCATGTTCAGGCTGGAATTCAACTGCGCCCCGATCCCGCCTGCGCCCACCAATCCAAGAATGGCGCTTTCGCGGATATTGATATCCCAGCGGAAAACGCTGATGCCGTAGAAACTGGGCAATACTTGCGGCACAATCCCATAAGTCAGGATCTGGCCCTGTGATGCGCCAGTGGCGGTAATGGCCTCGACTTGGCGGATGTCCGTTTCCTCGATCGCTTCATACAGCAACTTGCCAATGAACCCGATGGACCGCAGCGCGATTGCCAGAATGCCCGCCAGAATGCCCGGCCCCAGAATGGACACCAGCAACAATGCCCAGATCAGCGAATTGATGGACCGCGTGGCCACGATCACAAATAGCGCAATAGGGCGCAGGATCAGGCGCGACGGTGTGGTGTTGCTGGCGGCCAGAAAAGCCAGCGGAACCGCCATTGCAATGCCCAGAAGCGTGCCCAGCGTCGCAATGTTGAGCGTATCCCATAAAGGCGCCCAGAGCCGTTCCATATAGGACCAGCGCGGTGGAAATGCCCGACTGCCGATATCTGCGGCGGCATTGGGTGCGTCCCAGACAAAGGCCCAGATTGTGCGCTGGGTCATCCGTTCCCAGCACCAGACAAACAGCGCCACGCAAGCCAGCCAGCCCGCCCATAGCATCAGCCGGTTACGCGGCGTGCGATGTGCCCAGACCGGCGTTTCAACAGATGCCATGCTCATTTCACCCACTTTCGCAAATAACCCGAGGAGTATTCAGCCATCATCACAATGGCGATGATAATCAGAAGGATCGCCCCCGCGCTGTCATATTCATAGCGTGACAGTGAGGTGTTCAGCGCCGCTCCGATCCCACCTGCGCCGACGATCCCGATCACAGCGGATTCGCGGAAATTGATATCCAGACGATACAGCGACAGCCCGATCAGGCGGGGCATGACCTGCGGCTGAATGGCATAGTTGATCAGTTGTATCCAGCTTGCGCCCGTGGCGCGGATCGCCTCTGCCTGTGCCTCGTCAATATCTTCAATATCCTCGGCCAACAGTTTGCCGATAAAACCGATGGTGGCGAAGGTCAGCGTCAGGAAACCTGCAAACGCGCCGAAGCCGAACAGGGCGACGAAAAAGATTGCCACGATGATTTCCTGAAGCGCGCGACTGACAGCGATGATCGCGCGGCACACCAGATACACCGCGCGCGGGGCAACATTGCGCGCAGCCCCAACCCCGATGGGAATGGAAATCGCTACACCCACAACCGTTGAGGTAAAGGTCATGGTCAGGCTTTCCATCAACCCGTTCGAGATATCGCGCCAGCGGGTGGTGAAATCGGGTTGCAGGAAACCCGCGACAAAGCGCTGTGCGCGCTCCATTCCGGCGATGACGCGCGCCCAGTTCACCTCTATCGTGCCGATGGCGAGAAACAGATAGACAATCGCCCCAAGCGCCAGGGCGATCCGCCAGCCGCGCGACTGGATCATCTGCGGCGGCTTGCGCCATGTTGTTGGATAGGCGGTGCTCATAATGCCCTCAGCAACTTCTCGGCCTGTGCCTTTTCCTCGGCTTCGGCTTCTGCATCTTCGGCTGCGCCCTTGCGCATCGCGGTCCAGTCTTCCTCGCCATAGATCTGGGTCAGAACATCCTCGGTCAAACCGGCTGGCGGGCCGTCAAAGACCACGCGCCCGGCTTGCAGGCCAATGATGCGGTCGGTGAATTGCTGTGCCAACACCACATCATGGATGTTGATTATGGCAGGCAGGCCGCGTTCACGGCAGATTTCCATGATCAGCCGCATGATCTGGCGGCTGGTTTTCGGGTCCAGGCTGGCGGTGGGCTCGTCTATCAGCAGCAATTCCGGGTCTTGGGCAAGGGCGCGTGCAATTCCTACACGCTGGCGCTGCCCGCCCGACAGCGCATCGGCGCGTTTATCGGCATGCTGCATCAGGCCAACGCGGTCCAGCAGGCGAAACGCATTCGAAATATCAGAGGCGGGATAGCGGCGCATGAAGCTGCGCCAGAACCCAACATAACCCAAACGGCCCGAGAGCACATTCTCCATGACTGTCAGCCGCTCGACCAAAGCATATTCCTGAAAGATCATTCCGATCCGACGGCGTGCGCGGCGCAAATCGGCACTGCGCAGGGCGGGCAGGTCCAGATCGTTCAGCAGCACCTTGCCCGATGTGGGTTCAACCAGTCGGTTAATGCAGCGGATCAGGGTTGATTTTCCTGCGCCTGATGGGCCGATCAAGCCCACAACCTGGCCCTGCGGCACGTCGAAAGACACATCTGACAGTGCTTTGTCGCCTGTCTTGTAGGTCTTTGTCAGACCTTCTATCCGAAGCATGTGCGGCCCTTTCCGGTTCACGGTTTGGCAGGCAGAACCCTTGTTCTGCCTGCCATTATTGGTGTCGTTGGGAAAACTTAGTTGCAGGTATAGGTCACACCCATTGCCGCATCTATCTGGCGGATGACCGACCAGTTTTCCTGAAATGTGATCGGGATGAACTGGCTTTCGCCCTGTGCACCAAACTCGCGCTCCAGCCCGGTGCCTTCCCATTCGAAGCTGAAGAAGGCTTCTTGAATCTTCTCCTGAAGGTCGGGGTGCAGGTTGTAGACTGTGCCGTAACCCGATGTCGGGAAAGTGTCGGATTTATAGATCGTGACCAGATCATCGCGGCTGACGACATCGCGCGCGACCATCCGCGTCAGAACCGAATTCGCGATGGCGGCGGCGTCATAATCCTGATTGGCGACACCAAGGATCGAATTGTCATGCGCGCCGGAGAATGCGGGTGTGTAGTTTTCGTCCACAACCAGCCCGAATTCGGCTTCGAGCAGCGCTTGCGGTGCCTTGAAACCGGAATTTGACGTTTCTGCCGTGAAAGCCAGTTGACGCCCGTCAAGGTCTTCCAGCGCCTCGATGCCTGAACCCGGATAGGTGATGATTTCCATCTCATAGCCGAAGGAACCGTCCTCGGCAGCCATCATGATGAAGGGGCGGAAACCGGCGCATGCCACGGCTATGGGGTTGGAACCCGTGTTGATCGCTGCGATATGCAACCGGCCCGCGCGCATGGCTTCAAGCTGGGCGGCGTTGGACTGAACCGGGAAGAACTGCACCGGCTTGCCGGTAACTTCCGACATGTGGTCCAGAAATTCGGCCCAGACATCTTCATATACTGCCGGGTCTTCGACCGGGGTATAGGCAAAGACCAGAACCGCAGGGTCAATCCATTCGCTGGGGTCGGTCGGGATGTCGGCGATAAGATCGCCATCCGCATCGGTAAAGCGCGGGTCCAGATTAAAAGCGCCCGCCGGAAGGGCCAGCGCTACACCAAATGCCACTGTCGAAAGAAGCCTTGCAGTCATGTCGTGTTCCTTTCAGGTAACTTGCATGACCGTCGGCGTAGTTATTTTGCATGACAGCTAGGTGACATTTGAGCGAAGGTTTGATGACGAAACGCAATCTGACCATGACATTTCTGCCTGCGCCACACTGTGCATCATGTCGCCCGCACCAAGGTGCGGCTAAAGCGACGGAGTTGGTTTTGCAGACATATGCAGTCAGGATTTTATTGGCTGGGTTCTAGTGAGATGCCCCCTGCAGGGATATAGCACGAAGGCGTATCATGGCGGTGCGGGCCGCGCGCTTCAATCCGGCTTGTCAGTGTGTGCAAAGGGGCGAGTGCCGCGGGGGCCAGTGAATGGAAAATCCTTTCCTCCCGATTGCGTGGAGGGTTTGTGATGCAATTCTGCCCGAACTCCCTAAAAACACGCATACCCGCCGCCCCCCAAATTCTCGATAGGTGCAGGTCGGTATCAGGTCAGAGGGGGGGTGGTTTCCGGTGACAGTCTTGATCTTGGCGGGTCAATTGTCAGGGGCCGCCAACTCTGTTGAGAAACGGTAGAACAAGTTCGGCTCGGAAACGATGAAGAGGCGACCCTCGTTATCCATCGTCACCCCCTCTGCTTGCGGAATAGCTGTCTGCAAACCATGTGCACCTGGCCGCAAGCGCAGAACATAGACCAACTGCCCTTCTTCATCATATTCGAGAAGCATTTTCGAGGCATCGCTCAAGAGAAGTAGCTTCCCCGAAGGCTCGTGCCGCATGAGCGACGAAAGGTCCAGCAGGGCAAGCCGATGCAGCCAAGGCAGATTATGCGATGAGACGGACAAGGACCGCTCTCGTTCCGAATGGTCAGACAGAAGCCCATCGACCAAAAGTATTCTGATCGGCAGCCTCGCTTGCACCAGATAGAGCCTGTTATTGCGAGAGTCCCACGATACGCCCTCGAAACCCAAATTACGCAAATATCCAAAGTTGAGTTGTAGGATCGGTGATCTATCGACTTCAAGAACTTCGGTGTCCGGGTCAATCTGGACAAGATGAATTGACTGATCCCTTTCATCAGCGATCAGAAACCTGTTTCCGTGCACATGGCTTATGCCCTCTGTGTCTTTCGCGCCTTTGATGGGAATGAGGCGCAAAAGCGTGCCATCGGTGCTCAACTCTGCAACTGCGGGGGGATTGTTGATGACGGTAAACAATGTGTTGGTATCCGACGCATAGGTTAGGCCTGACAGATTCTTGTTCAATCCTTCGATGGCCAGACCGTCGATATCAACAACAAGTCCCGCTACAATGCTATCCGCAACAACATGGCCGCGCCCCGCCGGGCTAGACATCATCAAGGCCGGAGACAGGGCACCAGACAGCCACGCCCAGATCAATACTGCTACGGCACCCGCGACCATGATTGCCCGTCCAAGCCAGCCCAACCGGCGCTTTGCTAAACTGGTTGACGCGACCTTGCTTGTATTTTCAGGATCCGTTGGCAAAAGCGCCCCCTAAAGACGATTGGCAGTTACCCAGATTGGCCTTTGGTAGATCAAACAAAGACTCAGTGGCGCAATTTTTGTCGTGACAGGGCCGCGCAGTCTGGTTTCGCGCTATGACAAAAGATCACCATCGTCAAGCTGATGAAATTTTGGCGCTCGGTCAGAGAGGTCAGGCACTTGCTGGCGCATTGTTCAATTTGACCCATGCAAGGCTTTGCGAAGAATGCGGGCTATAAAAACTTCTTGAGATTGTTGCAAAAATCGAAACGAATGCGCCTAGTCCCCTGATTCAGGCGATTTGCGGGTAAAGGTAAAGGAGTTTGGTTCTCGCGTCTTCGGTGGTGAAGTGCCATTTGGTTTTGTCTTGTGCGTTGTTTCGATTTTGGGTCCAAGCG
>SKGU01000120.1 GCA_007117255.1 Natronohydrobacter sp.
CGAGCCTTCGCCATCGCGCCCTTTCAGGTCTGGTATGTCGTCTCTGGGGCTCATGACGTTCTTCCCTTCATCTTGCAAAAAATACTCCGGGGGTGTGGGGGCTGGCCCCCACAGGCCGAAGCTGGCGATATCGTCGCGGCATTGCTCATTCGGCGGCAATCCCTTCGACACGATCTTCGATCTCATCCGCAGCGTCCTGCAACGCGGCCAATGTGGCAGCATCGGGCTGCCAGTAATTGCGCTCGGAGGCTTCTATCAGCCGGCCCGCCATCCGTGCACTTGCCTGCGGGTTCATCTCGGCCAGGCGCTTGCGCATGGCTTCGTCCAGCACAAATGTTTCCGACAGGCGCTGATAGACCCATGGCTCCACCGTGCCGGTCGTGGCGGACCAGCCCAGCGTGTTTGTCACCTGCGCCTCCAGCTGGCGCACACCTTCGGCCTTGTGTTCCAGAAGCGCCTCGTAGAATTTCGGGTTCAGTGCGCGCGACCGGGTTTCCAGTGCGATCTGATCGCGCAAAGTGCGCACCTGGCCTGCGCCGCGGGTCTGATCGCCGATATAGACCGGTGTATCCTGCCCGCCGCGCGCACGTTTGACGGCGCGGGCAATGCCGCCCAGCGTGTCGAAATAATGGTCCACGGTGGTGACACCCAGTTCCACCGATTCAAGGTTTTGATAGGCCATATCGACGCGGCTCAGGGACGCTTTCAACAACTCTGGCTGCGCCACGGGCTTGCCGTTCACGCCATACGCAAAGCCTTTGCGGGTCTGGTACGCATCGGCCAACTCGTCTTCGTCCCCGAAGGTGGAGCTGTCGACCAGCGCGTTCACATTCGAGCCATAGGCCCCTTCGGCGTTGGAATAGACGCGCAAGGCGGCCACGTCCAAAGGCACGCCCAGTTCCTGCGCGGTCGCCATCGCATGGGCGCGGATGAAGTTCTGCGATGCGGGCTCATCCGCCATGGCTGCTTTCAGCGCGGCTTCGGCCAGAAGCCGGGTTTGCAAGGGTAGCAGGTCACGGAAAATGCCCGACAGCGTCATCACCACGTCAATGCGCGGGCGGCCAAGCTCGGAGAGCGGGATCAGGTCTGCGCCTGACAGGCGGCCATAGGCGTCAAAGCGCGGCGTCGCCCCGATTAGGGCCAGTGCCTGCGCAATCGGGCCACCATCGGATTTGATATTGTCCGACCCCCAAAGCACCATCGCCACCGAGCGCGGCAGGGTGGGGTGTGCATCGAGCAGCTTCTGGGCCTGCACTTTCCCTTCGCGCAGCGCAAAGGCGGTGGGCATACGGAACGGGTCGAACGCGTGGATATTGCGCCCGGTCGGCACGATCTGGGGCGAACGGATCAGATCGCCGCCGGGCACGGGCGCGATATATTCGGCATTGAGCGCGCGCATGATGCCGTCAAGCTCGTGATCGCCCTGAAGCGCGAGATCCATCGCCGCGCGAGTGTCATCGTCGCAATCGACCTGCGCCAGCAAATGTGCGCGGGCCTGTGCGTCCATCTTGCGGCCCACGACATGCAGACCTTCGGGGATCAGCGCATCTTCGAGTTCCAGCAGCTTCAGCCAGAGCGTATCGGGCGCGCCAGCCATATCGAGGGCTTTGGCCTGATCGGCGATCAGCGCTTCCAGATCGGCGCGGTCTGTCGCGTCCTCCTCAACCCGGCGCCAGCGTTGCAGGCTGTCCTTCAGTTCTTGCAGGCCCTTGTATAGGCCCGCATGGGCCACGGGCGGGGTCAGATGGGTGATCGTGACTGCGCCAGAGCGGCGCTTTGCCAGTGACGCCTCGGACGGGTTATTGGCGGCATAGAGGTAGATATTCGGCATCTCGCCGATCAGCCGGTCGGGCCAGTCGCGCGCGCCAAGCCCTGCCTGTTTGCCGGGCATGAACTCGAGTGCGCCATGCATGCCAAAATGCAGGACTGCATCGGCCTGGTAGGTGTTGCGCAGCCATAGGTAGAATTGCGCGAACGCATGTGTGGGGGCGAAACCGCGCTCGAACAACAGGCGCATCGGGTCGCCCTCATACCCGAATGTGGGCTGCACGCCGACAAAGACATTGCCGAACTGGTGGCCCAGAATGAACACGCCGCGCCCATCCGACTGGATGCGACCGGGGGCGGGCCCCCAGACGGATTCAATGGCGTGAAGGGGGGGGCAGTTGCGCACCATGTCATCGGCGCTGACATGGGCGGCCACGTTGGCTTCTTGCCCATATTGCGCGGCGTTGCCTTGCAGCACCATCGCGCGCAACGCATCCACACTTTCGGGCAGTTCCAGCGTGTAGCCTTCGGCTTTCATGCGGGTGAGGGTGTTATAGAGGCTTTCAAACACGCTGAGATAGGCCGCAGTGCCGACCGCGCCCGCATTGGGCGGGAAGCCAAACAGCACGATGCCGACTTTCTTTTCGGCATTCTTTTTGCGGTGCAGTTGCACCATGCGCAGGGTTTTCTCGGCCAGTGACACGATGCGTTCATGGCAAGGCGCCATTTCGCGTGATCCGGTGGTGACGTGGCAGGCATGGTTGCAGCCGGTGCATTTTTCGGCCCCGTGGCGGCCTGCAAAAACGGTGGGATTGGTTGCGCCGTCGATTTCCGGCAGCGCGATCAGCATGGTGGTTTCAACCGGGCCAAGCCCTGTGCCTGAGCCTGCCCATTGCCCAAGTGTCTGAAATTCCAGTGGATGCGCGACCAGATAAGGGACATTCAGGTCTGACAGGGTTTCCACTGCGGCAGGGCTGTCATTATAGGCGGGACCACCCACTAGGCTGAAACCTGTGAGCGACAAAAGCGTGTCAACCTGACCGTTGTGATAGGCGTCAATCGCGGGGCGGCCGTCAAGGCCACCTGCGAAGGCTGCGCGCACGGTCAAGCCCTTGGCTTCCAGCGCGCGGATGACAGCATCGTAATGCGCAGTGTCATTGGCCAGAACGTAAGAGCGCATCAGGAGCACGCCGACAGTGCCCACGCTGTTTTCCGGGCGCGGCAGGTCATCGGGGTTGGTGGTGATGCGCCCATGCACAGTGTCTTGCAGGTCGGGGTGGTAAAGACCCACTTCTGCGTAATCAATCGGGGCTGCGGCCTTGATCTGGCCCCAGTCTGACCGGCCTGAATAGCGCCCGATCAGGAAGCGCATCATGGACTCGATATTGTCGTCCGAGCCGCCCAGCCAATATTGCATCGACAGAAACCATGCGCGCAGGTCCTGGGCCTTGCCGGGGATGAAACGCAGGATTTTCGGCAGGCGGCGCAGCATGCTCATCTGCTTCGCGCCAGAGGCGGGTTTCGACTTGTCGCCGCCGCCGCGCAGTTTCTTCATGATCTTGGCCAGCCCGGTTGCGGGTTTGGCCATATCGAGATCGCCCATTTTCGTGAGTTTCACGATCTGGGGGTCGGAAATGACGCCGACAAAGGCATCGCAGCGCGCACGGGCGGCCTGCATTTCCGGCAGGCAGGCGAGGACGTGTTCTTCGATGAAAAGCAGATTGGCGCAGATGATATCGGCCGCGTTTATTGCCGCTTTCGCGCGGGCCAGAGCTTCGGGGTTTTCGGCCCATTCGGCCGCCGCGTGAATGGACACTTCCAGCCCTGGAAAATCGGCCTGCAAGCGCGGCAGGACGCGCTCAGCCGGCCCGGCTGCATGGGCGTCAAGCGTGACGACCACGAAGCGGTAGGGCTTGGGCTGGATGTGCTGACTATCGAGCATAATGGGCCTTTGCCTCGTAAAGCGTGTCGACAGAGATCTGGTGGAGCCCTTTTTCGACGGCGAATTTCTCGGTGTTGCGCCGGGCCTTGCCGCGCACGAAGAAGGGGATTTTCTTGAGTTCGCGCTCGGCGCAGCTGAGCCAGACGATGTTGTCGAGTGAGGGCAGGGCGGCTGGCGGGGGCATTGAGCCCCCTTCAGCCGCGGCCGCGTGCGCGGCGGGCACGCTTGGTGGCAAGGGTTGGGCCTTGGCCCCGTGATGCGACGGCCCGGCTTCGTCGTGGAATTCGAAATCGTCGCGGAACATGGTCAGCAGATGCTCTTCCAGACCCATGACCAGCGGATGGACCCATGTGTCAAAGAGCACATTCGCGCCCTCGAACCCCATCTGGGGCGAATAGCGCGCGGGGAAATCCTGCACATGCACAGGCGCAGAGATCACCGCGCAGGGGATGCCCAGACGCTTGCCGATATGGCGTTCCATCTGCGTGCCGAGGATCATTTCGGGGGCGGCGTCCTCGATGGCTTTTTCGACATCGAGGTAGTCGTCGGTGATGAGCGCTTCGAGGCCGAATTCCTTTGCCAGTGCGCGCAGTGGGCGGGCCTGTTCGCGGTTGTAGCAGCCCATGCCGCAGACCTCGAACCCCATCTCGTCGCGCGCGACCTTGGCCGCGGCCATGACATGGGTGCCATCGCCGAAGAGAAACACCCGCTTGCCGGTGAGGTAGGTTGAGTCCACTGACGCGGCCCACCAGGGCTGGCGCAGGCGGGACTCATCCACGGGTAGGGTGGAACCGGAGAGTGCGCGGACCTCGCTGATGAAGGCGCGGGTGGCTTTGGCGCCGATGGGGATGGTTTTGGTGAAGGGCTGGCCGAGTTCCTTCTCGCACCAGCGCGCGGCGGATTCGGCGGTCTCTGGGTAAAGGAGCACGTTGAAATGCGCCTGCCCTAGCTGGGTGATGTCCATGGGGCTTGCGCCCATGGGGGCGCTCACATTGACCTCGATGCCCATCTCGGACAAAAGCCCGGTGATTTCAGCCAGATCGTCGCGGTGGCGAAAACCAAGCGCGGTGGGCCCAAGGATGTTGCAGGTCACACGTTCGGTGCGGGCCATGGGTTTGGCGAGCGCGCGGCAGATTTGCAAAAACGCCTCGTCACAGCCGAAATTTTCCTTGCGCTGGTAGCTGGGCAATTCCAGCGGGATCACCGGGACCGGCAGGCCCATCGTATCGGCCAGACCGCCGGGATCGTCCTGAATAAGCTCGGCGGTGCAGGAGGCTGCGACCAGAAGCGCTTGCGGCTTGAAACGCGCATGAGCGTCGCGCGCCGATTGCATGAACAGCCCCGCCGTATCGGCACCCAGATCGCGCGCCTGAAAGGTCGTGTAGCTGACCGGCGGGCGGTGGTTGCGCCGCTCGATCATGGTGAAGAGCAGGTCCGCATAAGTATCGCCCTGCGGCGCGTGCAGCACCATATGCAGATCGCGCATGCCGGTGGCCACGCGCATCGCGCCAACATGGGGCGGGCCTTCATATGTCCAGACGGCGAGCTTCATGGCTGACGTCCTGTTTTGAGTATTTTTGGCAAGATGAAATCAGAGGTCATTCTGCGGCCTCCAGCATGTTGGGGTGCTGGCGCGCGAGGGCTGCGCGGCGGCGCAGGGGGCGGGCAAAAAGGGCGGCAAGATCGCCTGCCTGCTCGTAGAAATGGATCGGCGTGAAGACCAGTTCAATTGCCCATTTGGTGCTCAGACCCTCAGCCTCTAGCGGGTTGGCGAGACCAAGGCCGCAGACCGTCAGATCGGGGCGTGCAGCGCGCACGCGGTCGAGTTGCAGATCGACATCCTGCCCTTCGGAAATTGTGGGACCAGCGGCGATGAGGTCGAGTTCCGGCCCGTGCAGATCGGTGTGCAGATAGGGGGTGCCGATCTCGATGGCCTGCATGCCGCATTCGCGGGTCAGGAACCGAGCGAG
>SKGU01000064.1 GCA_007117255.1 Natronohydrobacter sp.
CAACCCCTTGCACGCCAACGGTTGATAAGTGCGGAAGCCGCATGGCACTTGGGCGATATTCTGGCCGCAGCCCCGCGCCCTGCACGCCTGCCAGACTGGCGGCTGGCGTTCAAGACGGGCACCTCCTACGGGCACCGTGATGCGCTGGCGCTGGGATTTGACGGGGCGCATGTGGCAGGCGTCTGGGTGGGGCGTGCAGATGGGGCACCTGTGCCGGGCATGTTCGGGGTCGATGTGGCCGCGCCCTTGCTGTTTGAGGTTTTTGCGCGGCTGGGCACACAGCCTGCACCCTTGGCCCCTGCCCCTCCTTCGGCGCTTGTTCTGGCGCATGCGGATTTGCCCGCGCCTTTGCAGCGGTTTGGGGAAAGGGTGGCACAGGCAAGTGACGCGCCGGAAGTTGCGTTTCCGCCCAATGGTGCAGCCTTGCGCGTTATGCCGGGCGGGATTTTGGCGCGTGTAGACCGGGGCACCGCCCCGTTCACATGGTTCGCCAATGGCAGACCCGTGCTGACATCAAGCCATGAGCGCGAAGCGCGGCTGCCGCTGGACGGGCCGGGATTTGTCGCCTTGTCGGTGGTCGATGCACAGGGGCGCGGGGCGCGCGTTGAGCTGGAGTTGCGCTAGGATTGCCCGTGCGCGCGATAGACGCCTCGCCCGGCCCACGACGCCTGACGGCGTAGCTTGCTGGCTGCCGCGCGCTTGTGTCTCTACCCAGCGCGCCAGATGGCAAGCGCCGCGCAAAGCGCGGCGCGTGGGTGGGTCGGGCGGGCCATCTGGCGCGCTGTTACAGCGGCTCCGGGCAGAGTGTCGGGGCCGTCAATGCTGCGTCAACGGCGGCAGCACAGCTTCCAGCTCTGCGCGCCGTGGCTCGTGCTGCGGGGGCAGTTTCAACTGCGCACCCAGCGTGGCCATCGGCTCATCCGTGTCAAACCCCGGCCCATCCGTTGCAATCTCAAACAGTACGCCACCGGGTTCGCGGAAATAGATCGCCTTGAAATACTGGCGGTCTTTCACCTCGGTCACGTTATGGCCACGGGCCAGGAGGGTCTCACGCAGTGCGGCCTGATGGTCGAGATCCCGCGCCCGGAAAGCCACATGGTGGATCGTACCGGGACCGGGACGCGCGCGGCCGGGCGTATCGGACCGCCACAGGTCGACCACGCGACCGGGCGCGTTGCCCGGCAGGGCATATCGGTCGCGCGTGCCCCCGTCCCCGCGTTCTTGCCCGACATGGACATAGCCGAACACCTCGGTCAGAATTTGTGCTGTTGGTGTCGGATCAGCCAGCCAGAGCGTGACCGAGTGAAACTCTCCCCAGGCCCCTGCATCCGCATCGGCAACCATCTCAAACGCCTGACCATGCGGGTCGGTCAGCGACAAGACCTGCGTACCGAAACGGGTCGAGAGCGTGCCGCCAAGTTCCTCATGCCACTGCGCGATCTGCTCAGGGCTGACCGCATAGGCGAAAGACTGGGCCGCCCCCTCGCCCGCCTGACCCTGGCTGCGCTCTTCGCGGTTGAAGAAGGTCATCACAGAGCCGGGCCTTGCATCCGCCGCGCCATAATACAGATGATACATCTCAGGCGCGTCAAAATTCACGGTCTGCTTGATCAGCCGGGTTTGCAGCCTTTGGGTATAGAAATCCAGATTCTCTTGTGCCGGGCCGGAAATCGCCGTCACATGGTGCAAGCCCGCAATCGGGGTCTTGAGGTGTTGGTCAGACATACTAGCCTCCTCGCAATAACTGTTTGACATAAGGATAGGGCACATATGGCCCCGGCACACGAAAATCCTGTCCACACTGGCTGTGCCAAGGCGCACAGTACCCCCTTGGCGCTGGAGCTGGAGGGTCTGAGCAAGGGATATGACACAGCAGAAGGCCCGGTCGCTGTTCTGCGGGGTGTGTCTGTCAGCTTGCCGCCGGGACAGTCGCTTGCGCTGACAGGCGAAAGCGGCAGCGGCAAATCGACGCTTCTGAACATCGCGGCAGGGCTGGAGCGCGCGGATGCGGGCCGGGTTTGCGTATCCGGTCAGGATATCACACGCGCCGATGATGCGCGTGCGGCACAGATGCGGCGCGGGCAGGTGGGGCTGATCTTTCAGCAGTTCAACCTGATCCCATCGCTGAGCGTAGAGGCCAATCTGGCCTTTCAGGCGCTGTTGGCGGGACGCCATGACCCTTCTTTTGTGGCGACACTGGCCGCGCGGCTGGGGCTGGATGGCTTGATGCGGCGCTACCCCGAACAGCTTTCGGGTGGGCAGCAACAGCGGGTTGCGATCGGGCGCTGTCTGGCGGCACGCCCGGCCCTTGTGCTGGCGGATGAACCGACCGGCAATCTGGATGAGGCCACGGGTGATGCGGTTCTTGCGCTGATGCTGGAACTGACAGCCGAAGCGGGCGCGGCGCTTCTGCTTGTGACCCATTCGCCGCGACTGGCGGCGCAATGCGACCGCCGTGTTCACCTGCGCGCGGGCCGGATCGAGGCTGCACCATGACGCGCATGGCGCTGTTGGCGCTTCTGTCGCATTGGCTGCGCAATCCGTGGCAACTGGCGATGTTGCTGGCGGGTCTGGCATTGGCAACCGCGCTCTGGTCGGGTGTGCAGGCCCTGAATGCCGAAGCGCGCGCGGCCTATGCCACGGCGGACGGGCTCTTGTCTGACGGTGGCGCGGCACGGCTGGAACATCCGGCAGGGCAGATGGATCAGTCCGAATTTGCGCGTTTGCGCCGCGCGGGTCTGCCCGTTTCGCCTGTGATCGAGGGGCGCGCGACACTGGGGGATGCGCGGGTCACACTTCTGGGGATCGAGCCGCTGACCGCGCCTGCTGGCGCTGGCCCGGCCCTGGCTGCTCTCGATCTGGAAGAGTTCTTTGCAGGCACGGGTTTCGTACATCCGCAAACCCTGCGCGAAATTGGCCAGATCGAGCGGCCTCTGACGGCATCCGACGCTGTGCCGGTGGGGGTGGTGCTGCTGGATATCAGCGCGGCACAGCGCCTGTTGGGTATGGATGGACAGATCACGCGGCTGACGCTTGCAAGCACGCATCCCGATGGCTTGCCCTCAATTGAGACTGTCGCACCCGATCTGCGGCTTGTGGCCCCCGGCGAAGGGGCAACGCTGGACGGGCTGACCGAGAGTTTTCATCTGAACCTGACAGCCTTTGGCCTGCTGGCTTTCGCGGTGGGTCTGTTCATTGTGCATTCGGCTGTGGGCCTCGCGTTTGAACAGCGCCGCGCAATGTTTCGCACATTGCGCGCGCTGGGTCTGCCGCTGCGGCATCTGGCAGCCTGTCTGGCAGGCGAGATGCTGCTCTTTGCCCTGATCGCGGGCACGTTGGGGTTGGCACTTGGTTATGTGCTGGCCGCAAGCCTGTTGCCGGACGTGGCGCTGACCCTGCGCGGGCTTTATGGCGCGCCTGTCCCCGGCAGCTTGCAGTTCAACCCGCTCTGGGCCGTGGCGGGGCTGGGCATGACATTGGCGGGCACTGTGCTGGCGGGCGGGCAGGCGATATGGCGGCTGTGGCACATGCCTGTGCTAGCGCCTGCACAGCCACGGGCCTGGGCGCATGCTTCGGGGCGTGGGCTGCGCATGCAGGCGGGGATTGCAATTGTGCTGGCCGTGCTGGCGGTCATGTTGGCGCTGTTTGGTGCGTCGCTGGTGACAGGTTTTGCACTTCTGGCCGCGGCCCTGCTGTCGGCGGCCCTGATCGTGCCACTGGTGTTGTCGGCGGGGCTGGCGCTGGGCGAACGGCAGGCGCGCACACCGGTGGTGCAATGGTTCTGGGCTGACAGCCGCCAGAACCTGCCGCGCCTGTCACTGGCATTGATGGCACTGATGCTGGCACTGGCCGCGAATATCGGGGTGGGCACAATGGTTGCGAGTTTTCGCGCGACCTTCATCAACTGGCTGGATTTGCGGCTGGTGGCGGAATTGAATGTGACCCCTGCGAGCCAGTCGCAGGCTTTAGACCTGCAAGACTGGCTTGATGGGCGCGCGGATGCCGTGCTGCCCTTGTTGCACATTGATGCGACATTGGCGGGCCAGCCGGGGCAGGTCTATGCAATGAAGGATCATGCCACTTTCCGCGACAACTGGGCACTGATCGCGCCTGTGGCGGATGTCTGGGACAGGCTGGCGGCGGGCGAGGGCGTGCTGGTCAATGAACAACTTTACCGGCGCGCGGGGTTTGAGGCCGGGTCTGCCACGCTTGATCTGCCTGGGATCGGGGCGATGTCCGTGCTGGGGGCCTATCCTGATTACGGCAACCCACTGGCGCAGGCCGTGCTGGCGCAAGACCGGTTCATGGCGGCCTATCCTGACACACCGATCCGTCAATTCGCCATACGCACTGGTGACGCGGCGGCCTTGAGTGCAGCTTTGCAGGACGATTTCGGCCTGTCCTTGACCCAGATCACCGATCAGGCGCAGGCCAAGGCGCTGTCGCTGTCGATTTTCGAGCGCACCTTTGTGATCACGGGCGCGCTGAATGTGCTGACATTGTCGGTGGCTGCGCTGGCCCTGTTCGCGGCGCTGATCACGCTGTCGGGCATGCGGCTGGCGCAGCTTGCGCCGCTTTGGGCGATGGGGCTGACCGCGCGCCATCTGGCCGGGCTGGAGCTGGCGCGCGCGCTGGTGCTGGGGGCGGCAACCATGGTGCTGGCCCTGCCTGTGGGGCTGATGTTGGCGCAGGTGTTGTTGTCGGTGATCAATGTGCAAGCCTTCGGTTGGCGCCTGCCAATGCAGGTCTTTCCGGGTGACTGGGTGCGGCTGGCGTTTTGGGCGATGATGGCCGTTCTGGGTGCAGCACTGCTGCCCGCGTTGCGGCTATGGCGGCGCGGGCCTGCACAATTGCTGAGGGTGTTTGCACATGAACGCTAGAGTCGCATATTTACTTGCTCTGCTGATCGCAAGCCCGGCCCTGCCGCAAGGTTTCGCAGGGCTTGGCACCAGCGCCGAGGGGTTTTCCAACCCTGAACGCGGGCGCGTGTTGTCTTTCCCCGAAGATCACGGCGCGCACCCTGATTACCGCATTGAATGGTGGTATATGACCGCCACGCTGACAGGGGATGACGGGCAGGATTATGGCGTGCAGTGGACGCTGTTCCGCTCTGCCCTTGCGCCAAGTGATGCAGAGGGCTGGGACAGCCCGCAAGTCTGGATGGGCCATGCCGGGCTGACCACGGCAAAGACTCATTTCAGCGCGGAACGCTTCGGGCGCGGGGGTGTGGGGCAAGCGGGCGTCACCGCGCGACCCTTTGCGGCATGGATTGACGACTGGCACATGACCAGCCGCGCAAACTCTGATGAAGATGCGCTGAGCCTGCTTGATGTGCACGCGCGCGGCAGCGATTTCGCCTATAAGCTGACCTTCACGGCCCAGGGCCCGTTGGTCCTTCAAGGCGATCAGGGCTATTCAGTGAAATCGGGCGCAGGCCAGGCAAGCTATTATTATTCCCAGCCCTTCTACACGGTCGCAGGCACACTCGATCTGCCGGATGGGCCGGTAAATGTCACCGGTCAGGGCTGGCTGGATCGCGAATGGTCCAGCCAGCCTCTGGCCGAAGATCAGCAGGGCTGGGACTGGGTGTCGCTGAGCTTTGACGATGGCCACCGCATGATGGGGTTTCAACTGCGCGGGCGCGAGATTTTTACCGCCGGCACATGGATCACGCC
>SKGU01000299.1 GCA_007117255.1 Natronohydrobacter sp.
GCGACTGTCTGGCGCGGTCTGGCAGGTGAAGTCAACCTTGAGTTTCCGGGCGTGAGGTCACATATAAGATCAAATGCTTTCGCAAAGGTGATACCATGCAGACCCGCAACCGCTTTCTAGACGATGTCTCGCAACTGATGACCAACGCCATGGGCGTGGCACAGGGCGCGCGGACCGAAGCTGAAACCGCTGTCAAAAGCCTCATGGATCGCTGGTTGGCGGATCGTGATTTCGTCACCCGTGAGGAATTTGACGCTGTGCGCGCCATGGCCCAGAAAGCGCGCGAAGAAAATGAAGCGCTGAAAGCGCGCATCGACGCGCTGGAAAGCAAATCGGCCTGAGCTTGCCCGACAGGGTGCGTGGAAACCACGCACCCTACACGCTGTAAGGTGCGTGGTTTCCACGCACCCGCCCAAGCAGAAGATCAGCCTTCGCGCAGCAGCGCCCGCAGATCATCCTCTATCGCCGTGCGCCGCGCCAACGCGGTCTGACGCGCAGCGCGGGTTGCGCTGATCTCGTTTTCAATTGCATCGACCCGTGCGCGCCGTTCGCGCGTTGCCGGGCTGTCATCGCCAAGCTGCACAATCAGCCCCACCAGCCGTTCCTGATCAGCAATCAGTTCTGCTTCCTGCGCGTCCAGCGCCGTGATTTCGCGGCGCAAGGCCGCATCCTCACTGCGCAGATCCTGCATTGCCGACAGCACCGATTGCAGATCGGCATCGGGCAGGCGGCTCACCCAGAACGCCAGATCGTCCTGATCCAGCGAAAGCAGCGCCACCCTGTTTTCGATGACCCGCGCCTCTACAATCTCATGTGTGACAATCTCGCCCGCGTCGATATCGATCTCAAATCGGGTGTCGTCCAAACGCGCTGCGCCACCCGGTGTCAGCATGTCCCAGCCCGCGCGCAGTGGATGGGCGATGGTAAGCACACGGGCCGCATCCGGCGCGCCCTCGATCCGGTAGCTGGTGCGCCGCTCGATCCGGTCCTGTGTCACCAGCACACCATCCACGATTCGCGCTGTTTGCACGCGGTTGCTCTCCTCCACGCTTTCGCGCACCTGCATCGCCGTGTCGCGCGCGAATTCGATCACTTCCTGCGCCCCCGGCGCAAGTTCGGGCATCATCGCGTCACCTGCATGTCCACGCCCTTCTTCGTATAGTGTCACAACGCCCGCAGGCAGGCGCAGCGGCAGGGGGTTTTCAAACTCGATGGCGATCATCGGGTGCGGCTCATGACTGCCACCACGATAGAGCGTCAGGCGTGCTTCCTCCAGCCGCTCGCTGAGAAACGGCAGCGAGATCATGTCGCCCGCCTGCAATGTTACGGGTGTTGTCAATGTGAAGCGCGAGAAGCTGGCCCCGTCATCCATCGCGACTTCAGCGATATCCATCTGCGCTTCGAACATGCCCATCTGCGCGCGCCCTACAGCGGACGGCGCGGCCATGATCGCAGAGTCAAGCGATGGTGCTGCCTTTTCGCGATGCGCTGCTACACGGTCATATAGGCGGGCTTCCAACGCCCGAACGGCCCCAGTGGCCAAGGTGACAGACACATCCTGCCAATCCTGCCCGCTCGTGTTCTCGATCACTGCCCAGCCAGTCAATTCCACACCATCCGGCCCGTCCTCTGCCCGCCACGCGGTTTTCCATATGGGCGCGGGTTGCAGCCATCCAAGGGCTATATCGCGCGGCGCGGGGTCGGTACTCGACAGTGTGACCTGCAGGATCTGCGCGCGGGCTGAGCCGCGCAATGCTTCCAGCCCCTGAGCGATGGCCTCATTATCGGCCGCGTCTGCAAAGCGGATATCGGTTGCGTCGTCGAGCGCGATCTGACGCAAGGCGCCATCCTCATCGCGCAGTGTCAGGCTCGCACAACCTGTCTGACCATCTGTTGCACAGGGCACGTCGCGCGTGCCCATGATCGCGCCTGTCAGCACTGTGCCGCGTCGCTCTGCGGTGACGGGCGCGCCGATCATTGCGCCCAGAAGGGCGCGCAGATCCCCCAGCGCCGCAGGCTCAAAAGGCAGCGCGTCGAACGTGTCCTGTACACCGCCGGGGCCTGTCATGGTCAGCAGGGGCACGCTGCCCGCTGGGTCCGACAGGCGCAGCGATTTCAGGAAGTCATCAATATCGGCGCGGCGCACGGCCAGACGCACCCCGTCAGCGCCCAAGGGGCCCTCTGCCTCGATCAAAGCCAGCCCCGCAGTCGAGAGCGTGACCGCGCGGATCTGTGCGCTTGTATCGGCAGTGGCAGGCACGGCCAGAGCCGCCAGAAAAAGAATGGACAAGTGACGCATGATTTGGCCCTCCGGCACCAGAATTCTGACATGATGCTAGGCGTGTCCTGCATATGGCCACAAGGCTCTTGTTTGCCATCAGCGTAAATTTGCCGTGACGATCCGGGCTGGACGAAATCCATCTCTGGGGGTATGCCAAAGCCTATGGCACAAGATAACGACACGCCCCCGGAATTTTCCGCCGAAGTTTCAGAACCACTGCGCCGGGCGCTGGGGTCGCGCTATCTGCAATATGCGCTGTCCACGATCATGCATCGCGCGCTTCCCGATGCGCGCGACGGTCTGAAACCCGTGCATCGCCGCATCCTTTTTGCGATGCGCGAATTGAAGCTTTCCGCGAATGGGGGCTTTCGCAAATCGGCCAAGATCACTGGCGATGTGATGGGCAATTACCACCCGCATGGGGACGCCGCGATCTATGACGCGATGGCGCGACTGGCACAGGATTTCAACGTCCGCTATCCGCTGGTCGATGGGCAGGGCAATTTCGGCAATATCGATGGCGACAACCCTGCCGCCGCGCGCTACACCGAGGCGCGCATGACCAAAGCGGCTGAGGCGCTGTTGGAGGGGCTGGCGGAAAATGCAGTCGATTTCCGTCCCAATTATGACGGGACGCTCAGCGAACCTGTGGTGTTGCCTGCGGCCTTCCCGAATTTGCTGGCCAATGGTGCAAGCGGCATCGCGGTCGGCATGGCCACGAATATTCCGCCGCATAATCTGGATGAGTTGATCGAAGGCTGTCTGGCGCTGATCAAGACGCCTGATCTGCCTGACGAAAACCTGCTGACGCTGATCCCCGGCCCGGACTTCCCGACGGGTGGTGTCGTGGTCGAGCCACGAGACGCGATCTTAGCGGCCTATCAGTCCGGGCGCGGGGCATTCCGGCTGCGTGCACGCTGGCAGATCGAGGATCTGGGGCGCGGTCAATGGCAGATCGTTGTGACGGAAATCCCGTTTCAGGTGCCCAAATCGCGGCTGATCGAGAAACTGGCCGAAGTGATCCAGACCCGCAAAGTGCCCATTCTGGGCGATGTCCGTGACGAATCGGCCGATGATGTGCGCATCGTGCTTGAGCCGAAATCGCGCAGCGTGGACCCGGACTTGCTGATGGGAATGCTGTTCAAGAATTCCGATCTTGAAACGCGCTTCAGCCTGAACATGAACGTTCTGATCGACGGGCTGACACCGCGCGTGTGCAGCTTGCGCGAAGTGCTGCGTGCATTCCTGGATCACCGCCGCGAGGTTCTCAAACGTCGCAGCCAGCATCGGCTGGACAAGATCGACCACCGGCTGGAAGTCCTTGAGGGCTTCATCATCGCCTATCTGAACCTTGACCGGGTGATTGACATCATCCGCTATGACGAGGCTCCGCGCGACGCGTTGATGCGCGAAGAATGGGGGCGCAGTTTTGCCCGCGCCACATCCGAGAAAGACTACCAGCCACCCGCACCGGGCGAGGGCGAATTGACCGAAGTTCAGGCCGAAGCGATTCTGAACATGCGGCTGCGCAGCCTGCGCCGGCTGGAAGAGCTGGAATTGCGCCGCGAACGCGATGCGCTGTTGGAAGAACGTGCGGGTCTGGAAGACCTGCTGGCGTCCGACAAGCTGCAATGGGCCAGAATCAGCACCCAATTGCGCGAGGTGCAGCGCGATTTCGGCAAATCCACTGATCTGGGCCGCCGCCGCACTGATTTCGCCGTCGCGGGCGAAGTCGAGGATGTTCCGCTTGAAGCCATGATCGAGCGCGAGCCAATTACGGTTGTCTGCTCGAAAATGGGCTGGATCCGGGCGATGAAAGGTCACTTGGCGCTCGATCAGGCGTTCAAGTTCAAGGATGGCGATGAAGGTCGATTCGCTTTCCATGCGGAAACGACCGACAAGATCGTCCTCTTTGGGTCCAACGGGCGCTTCTACACGCTTCTGGGCGCGAATCTGCCCGGCGGTCGCGGCATGGGTGAGCCCGTGCGCCTGATGATCGATCTGCCAAATGAAGCCGAAATCGTGGACTTGTTCACCCATGCGCCGGGGGTGCGGCTTGTCGTGGCCTCCAGCGCGGGCGACGGCTTCATCGTGCCCTCTGACGAGGTTATCGCCCAGACCCGCAGTGGCAAACAGGTGCTGAACCTCAAAGACGGTGTGCGCGCGCTGATCTGCCGCAAGGTGTCGGGCGATCATCTTGCCGTGGTGGGCGAGAATCGCAAGCTTCTGGTCTTTGCGCTGGACGAATTGCCCGAAATGGGACGCGGCAAAGGCGTGCGGCTGCAATCCTACAAGGATGGCGGGCTGTCGGATCTGACCACACTGACCCTCGCCGATGGTCTGAGCTGGAAAGACCCCGCCGGGCGCACGCGGCTGGAGCAGGATCTGACCGAATGGCTTGGAAAGCGCGCAAGTGCCGGACGCATGGCTCCGCGCGGCTTTCCGCGTGATAATCGCTTTACCTGATTGCAGAGCCCTTTGCGAATTTGCCCTTTGGCGCAAGATCGGTTAGCACATGGCCAACTTGAATGACGGAGATATGCGTATGCATCCTGCCATCACATCCCCCCGCGCAGGACTGGCGCTTCTGGCAGCGCTTGTGCTGTCGGCCTGTGCCAGTGGCCGCGAGTTGCGCGAAGAGCGTGCGGAACTGGGTGATTTCTTTCTGTCCCATGCGATCGTCGTTGCGGACAATGCGACTGTCGGCCCGGCATCGCGGCGCGCAGAGCCGGAACAATGGGAAGAAGTCCTGACGACTGAAATGCGCCGCCGTTTCGCGCGATATGACGGCGATACACTTTATCATCTTGGCGTGTCGGTTGATGGGTATGTCTTGGCCGTTCCCGGCATTCCGGTTGTGGCCGCCCCCAAATCCGTGTTGATCCTTGGCGTGACCCTTTGGGACGACGCAGCAGGACGCAAGGTGAACTCATCGCCGCATCGGATCACGGTTCTGGAAAGCCTGTCAGGCGAGACCGTGGTCAGTTCAGGGCTGACCCAATCTGCCGAAGAACAGATGCAGAATTTGTCACAAAACGCGGTTTTGTCGATTGAAAACTGGCTGGCCTCGAATCCCGACTGGTTCCCGCCAAAGCCGGAAAGCACGTCAGAAGAGGTCGCCGAAGCGTCACCTTCCTCTGCCGGGGCTGAGAGCTGAGCTTCGCGCCTCGCGCAAACCTTCAAAGCGCGCTTGATTTTCTCTGCCAAGCTGGATAAGTGGCGCGCGTGTGATCCATGGCCGCAAGGGGCGGCTGAACAACAAAGGGTGCCGAAACCATGGCAAAGCAAAAGTTTGAACGTAACAAACCGCATGTGAACATCGGCACGATTGGCCATGTTGACCACGGCAAGACGACGCTGACCGCCGCGATCACGAAGTATTTCGGTGACTTCC
>SKGU01000152.1 GCA_007117255.1 Natronohydrobacter sp.
ATAGCATTTCAGCGCATCGGTGATATAGGGCACGGTCTTTGTCGCCTCGCCCAGGGCCACGGCCAGAACGCCAGTTGCCGCCGGATCAAGCGTGCCCGCATGACCCGCTTTCTGCGCCCCAAGCGCCCAACGCACCTTGTTGACCACGGCTGTCGAGGTGATGCCCGCAGGCTTGTCCACCACCAGCCAGCCTGAAATTGCGCGGCCTTTGCGCTTGCGTCCCATCTGTCCCCCTGAATGGCTGTATCGCGGCGTGCTAATTCGTGGCTGCGTCCGCGTCAACGACCTTGCCGACGATTGGCCCCAGAAGCGTGCCCCAATCCGACCGCCGCAGTGCGGGCGCATGCAGGCGTGAAACATTGCCATCAATATACAGCGCTTGTGGCAGGCTGAGGTAATCGCGGAAGAACCGCGCGAATTCATGGAAATTCACTGGCGTGTTGCTGATCGCGAACACTGCGCGCGTCCCATCTGGCGATACGCCAACGCCATTGCGGATCAGCCGCGAGTCCGAATCCGGAATGAAACGCGGATGATAGGCTCCGTCGATGATCAGCATTGGCCCGGATTGTGCGGCATAACGGCAATCGGGGCGGTCCGCGTCAAAGCGAAGACTCTCGATCAGCGTGAAGCGGGTGTCTTCGATGCAGAAAACCCCATTGGGCAGAAGGCCGAAGTTACCTGGTCCTGCAGATGTGACGATCCGCGAAACTTCGGCACCATCCTCGATATACAACCCCACGGGGCTGCGATCCGGATGATACATGCTGCCATTCAATGCGAAGGCCAGACGCTTGCCGTCACGCGCCAGTGCTTCGTCTATACTTCGAAAGCTGCCGTGGACCTGGTTTTCACCAGAATATAGGAACAGCCGAACATCGTCGCCCGCGTGGGCAACGCAATAGGTGAAGCTCTGATCGCGAAACTCGGTGCGTGTGCAATCCGCCTTGGCGTTGCTGCCCATCACGATCAGTGCCGCAATCAGCGCGGCTTTAAGTTTCGGACGCATCGCCATCATGCCCCGCAGCGATGTCACGCTGCACGCGTTCATCCTCAAACAGGCGACGAGTTTCATCCATCCGGTCAAATGTTTCGTCCAGCTGAAACCGTAAATCCGGTGCGTATTTCAACGTCATGGCACGCGAAACCAGATGGCGCAGCTCAACCTTGTTGCGGCGCAATGCGGCCAGTGCCTCTTTCTGGCCCTTGCCGCCCAGAGGCATGATGTAGGCTGTCGCGATCTTGAGATCGGGCGAGGCGCGCACCTCGCTGACCGTGATCGGCACGCGCGCAAGATCGTCATCATGCACATCGCCGCGCGCCAGCACATCGGCCAGTTCGCGGCGGATCAATTCGCCAACGCGCAGCTGTCGCTGCGATGGCCCTGCGGTATTATCAAAACGTCTGTTGCCCATTCAGGTCATTTAAGTGAAACCTTGCCACCGCGCAACGAGGCTTTGCCATTTTCCACAGCCACCGCTAAGGATGCGCGCAAATGTGACAGATCGAGAGGACAGCCGCGATGATGAAGATTGCCGTGATGGGGGCGTCGGGCCGCATGGGGCAAATGCTGATCCGGCTGATCGATGACAGCGATCAGGCCGAACTGTCGGCCGTGGTCGAGCGCGCGGGCCATGACTGGGTCGGGCAGGATCTGGGCGTGGTCATGGGCGGCGCGGCACGCGGGCTGATCGCCACGGATGATGTGGCACAAGCGCTTGACGCCTGCGACACGATCATCGATTTCACGACCCCGGCCGTCACAGTGGCGCTGGCGCAGCAGGCCGCGCAGGCGGGCGTTGCCCATGTCATCGGCACAACCGGGTTTTCTGACGATGATCTGGCCGCGATTGCAGAAGCAGGCCAGACGGGCCGGATCGTGCGGGCGGGAAATATGAGCCTTGGCGTCAATTTGCTGGTGACATTGACGCAACAGGTCGCCGCAGCACTGGGCACGGATTATGACATAGAGATCGTCGAGGCGCACCATCGCCACAAGGTCGATGCGCCTTCAGGCACAGCGTTGATGCTCGGAGATGCGGCGGCTGCGGGGCGTGGTGTCACGCTGGCAGACGTGGCTGATCGGGGGCGCGATGGGATCACCGGCGCGCGCAAATCAGGCGATATCGGCTTTCACGCCATTCGCGGTGGTGATTTCATCGGCGAACATGATGTGATTTTCGCGGGCGAGGGCGAACGCATCACCCTGCGCCATGTCGCCTCTGACCGCGCTTTATTTGCGCGCGGGGCATTGCGCGCGGCGCTCTGGCTACAAGGGCAGGGGCCGGGGGAATACTCCATGCTGGATGTTTTGGGCCTTCAACCGCGCAACGCATGAAACTAATCGGCGGCTGGAGAGTAATCCAATTGCGCGTCACACGCGTAAACGGAACACTTGCCATCTGACGGAGGTTTCATGAAACGTTTCCTGTCGACCCTTTTTGCCGCGATGTTTCTGGCCAGTCCCGCGCTGTCCGATTTTCAACCTGTGCGCGAAGAAGCGAATTTCCGTGCACTTGTGGAAGGGCGCGAGCTGACCCGTTTCGGAATCCGCTTGCAGGTTTTGCCGCAGGGGCAAATCTCAGGGCGCGGCTTTGGGCAACAGGTGGGCGGCGAATGGGAATGGCGCAATGGCTATTTCTGCCGCACGCTAGAGTTTGGCCAATCGGGCGATCCGTATAATTGTCAGCTTGTGCTGCGCAATGGCGATACGCTGCGGTTTATTTCTGACCAGGGGCAGGGTGATCAGGCGGACCTGCGGCTTAGATGAGTCCGCGACCGGTTAACCTGATCATAACTTCCCCACACGCGCGGCCAAATGTATCAGCGCGGTTTCTGCCCACGACTGTCGGTGGATGCCCATTGACTGCAAAACGCGGTATCTGTCGTTGGGATTAGTTTCCATCCAGATGCGTGCAATATCCCGTGCCTGTGGCGTCAATGGCAGATCAGATGCGATCAGCGCGGTAAGATTGCTTTTGATCCACTCACCCATCAACCCGCTTTTCAGCGCGGACAGGCGGCGTAGCCGCGCCGTCAGCGTTGATTGCTGCCCAACCGCGTTTGCGCTGTGCTGTCGGTAAAATAGCGCTGGCTCCTGATCGATAATTGCTTGTGCGCCACAGGCCATTGAAAGCAGGTAAATCCACCAGTCATGATGCGCAACCGGTGGCAGGCCAGCCTGACGCACAAGCGCCAAGGCCGCTGGGTTCAGCGTAATTGTATGGCCAGAAAGGATATTTTGTACCAGCGCGTTTTCCAGTGACGGCCCGCGGCGCCAGGAAACAGAACAACGCAACGGCTTCAATTGCGCATCGGTGTACCAATAGCGTGCAGCCCAGACGCAAGGGGCATCCCCTGCCTGTGAAAGTTGGGTCACTGCACGTTCCAGTTTGTGCGGCAGCCAGACATCATCTTGGTCTGACAATGCGACCAGTCCCAATGGCAAATCCGAATGACTCAGCAGATGCAGGAAGTTCGCCGCAATGCCCAGACCCGGACCCTCGACGATACAGGCCACGCGACCCGGATGCTTGCGCGCGAACTGATCCAGCTTTTCCAACGTGGCATCAGTAGAGCCATCATCACTAACCCAAAGTGACCAGTCCTGATAGGTCTGCGCCAGAAAGCTATCGAGTTGCTCTTCTATCAGATCAGCTCCGTTGTGACTGCACAACAGGATGTGAACATGCGTATTGCTGCAATGCGTCGAAAACGGCTGGTCCATATCAATGCTTTAGAAGCGCAATATGTTGCTGGCAAGGCTATGTCATGGCCCTACTGCTATTTTGGTGCGAAATGCAACGCACCCTGGGCTGCGTGCCGTTTCCACTTTTTGTCACTGTTGCGCTTTTGTGCGCTGCATCTGCGGCTCGGTCCACAAGAACGGATGGGTGGCTTTCGTGCCAATCAGTTTCGATTGTCCAGCGCCGCGCGAAGAGCCGCACCCAACCCTGTGTCTGATGCGCCCGTGTCACGTCCAGATGTGGCCTTTGGTTGTGCGGGTGATTTCTGATTGCGGCCGTGTTTCTGTGTCTGCGTTGGTCCTTGCCGCGCTGCCTGTCCTGCTGCGCGGTCCTTGCCTTGTTCTGGCGCTGGCGCGCTTTGCGCGCGCATGCTCAGGCCGATCCGTTTGCGCGCGACATCCACTTCGGTCACGCGTACAGACACGACATCGCCGGTTTTCACGGCATCATGCGGGTCTTTGACGAAGCGGTCAGCCAGTTGGCTCACATGCACCAGACCGTCCTGATGCACGCCGATGTCAACAAAGGCACCAAAGGCCGCAACATTGGTGACAGTGCCCTCCAGACGCATGCCTGCGCGCAGATCCTTGATATCATCGATCCCATCGGCAAACTTTGCCGTCACGAAAGCGGGTCGCGGGTCGCGGCCGGGCTTTTCCAATTCCGCCAGAATGTCGCGCACTGTGGGCAGGCCGAAACTGTCATCGACGAAATCCTGCGCGCGCAAGCCCTTCAACGCCTCTGGCGCGCCTATGATCGCGCGAATGTCGCGCCCGCATGCCTGCACAATGCGGCGCGCAAGGCCATAGGCTTCAGGGTGCACGGCGGTCGCGTCCAGTGGCTCAGAGCTGTCGCGCAACCGCAGGAAGCCCGCAGATTGCTCAAAAGCTTTCGGGCCTAGCCCCGGCACTTTCAGCAAGGCCTTGCGTGATGGAAACGCGCCATGTGCATCGCGATGCGTGACCACGGCTTGCGCCAGCGAGGCACCGAGGCCCGCCACCCGCGCCAGAAGCGGCGCAGAGGCCATGTTCAGATCGACCCCAACCGCGTTCACGGCATCCTCAACCACGGCATCCAGCGCTTGGGTAAGTCGGCGCTGATCCACATCATGCTGATATTGACCCACCCCGATGGATTGCGGCGCGATCTTGACCAGTTCGGCCATCGGGTCTTGCAGCCGCCGCGCAATCGAGACCGCCCCGCGCAGCGATACATCCAGATCCGGAAACTCCCGTGCGGCCAGTTCAGATGCGGAATAGACCGACGCACCAGCCTCCGACACGATCACAGATGTCGGGCGTGGGCTTCCGTTTGGCAGCAGTTTGATCGTCTCGGCCACCAGTTTTTCCGTTTCACGGCTGGCGGTCCCATTTCCGATGGCGATCAGCTCTATCCCATGTGCGCGGATCAGCCGGATCAAGCTTTCCTGCGCGCCGCGCAGGTCATTCTTGGGCTGGAAAGGATAAAGCGTGGCGGTGTCAAGCAGCTTGCCTGTCGCATCGACCACAGCCGCCTTGACGCCCGTGCGGATGCCCGGATCAAGACCCAGTGTCGGACGTGGCCCTGCGGGGGCCGCCAGAAGCAGGTCTTTCAGGTTTCGTGCAAAAACGCGGATTGCTTCTTCATGTGCGCTGCGGCGCAATTCGCCCAGCAGATCGACATACATCGACAGGCTTAGCTTGATGCGCCACGTCCATGCAGCGGCCTTGCGCAGCCAGTCATCGCCCGGCCCTGTGCCGCGCGTTCCGATCGTGGCGGCGATCATGTCAACAGCACGCGGGACGCCGGTTTCAGGATCAGGGGCGATTTCGATGGTGACGATTTCTTCCTTGGCCGCGCGCAGGATCGCAAGCGCGCGGTGGGCGGGGATCGTGGCCCATTTCTCGCGGTGATCGAAATAATCCGAGAACTTTGCGCCAG
>SKGU01000387.1 GCA_007117255.1 Natronohydrobacter sp.
CTTTCTTCATCCAGCGCGGATAGGGGTAGCTGCCCGCCAGCGTATCGCGTTTGCGCGCGTCCTCGACAGTGCGGCGCAACGCGTCAGGGGCGTGGTCGTTCATATAGGCACTGACCTGCCCTGCCAAAGGCATAGGAATCTCACTCATCGCTCACCTCCTTGCAACGAAGGTCAGCAAAGGCGCAAATGGCCAATTATGCAAGGGGGAGGCTGGAGCGGGCGGCGGGAATCGAACCCGCGTCATCAGCTTGGAAGGCTGAGGTCTTACCACTACACAACGCCCGCGCTGGTGCTGTGGCTAGCCCAAGCCCGCGCGCGGGTCAAGGGGTCAGCAGCGCGCGACGCGGCAAGAATACCGTCAAGACCCCCAGCAATGGCAGAAAGGCGCAGGCCTGATAGACCCAGGCAATGCCGCGCGCATCGGCCATCACGCCCAGCACGGCCGCCGCGATCCCGCCCATGCCGAAGGCGAAGCCGAAGAAAATTCCCGCAACCAGCCCGATCCGCCCCGGCAAAAGCATCTGTGCATAGACCACGATCGCCGGAAAGGCCGAGGCGATGATCACCCCGATCACCACGGACATCACCCCTGTCGCCACCAGCCCGACATGCGGCAGCATCAGCGTGAAGGGCAGCACCCCAAGGATGGACCACCAGATCACCACCAGCGGGCCAAACCTGTCCCCGATCAGCCCGCCCAGCATGACCCCCGCCGCTGTGGCTGCCAGAAACAGAAACAACATCTGTTGCGCGGGCACGATGCCCAGATCAAAGCGGTCGATCAGGAAAAACGTGTAATAGCTGGAAATGCTGGCTGTGTAGGCGTTCTTTGAAAATGTCAGTACCGCGAGCACGACAATCGCCCAGATCACCCGGTTGCGCGGCAATCCATGCGTGGCACTTTCGCGTGGCCTGCCTGCACTCGCCCGCGCCAGCGCACCATACCACACCCCCACACGGCTGAGGATGAACATTCCCAGCAGTGCAAGCACTGCGAACACCGCAACGCTTGGCCGCCCCAGGGGCACCACGATAAACGCCGCCAGCAGCGGGCCAAGGGCCGAGCCAAAATTGCCGCCGACCTGAAACAGTGATTGCGCCGTGCCGAATTTACCACCAGAGGCAAGCCGCGCAACACGACTGGATTCAGGGTGAAAAATCGCCGATCCGATCCCGATCAGCATCGCGCCCGCCAGAAGCCCGCCATAGCTGGACGCGTAAGCCAGCAGGATCAGTCCGCAGATGGTGGACCCCATCCCAACAGGCAATGATTGTGGCATCGGGCGTTTGTCCGTGACCAGCCCGACCACGGGCTGCAACAAGGACGCCGTGACCTGAAACGCAAAGGTCATCAGGCCGATCTGCCAGAAGCTCAAGTCGAATTCCAGGGCCAGCAGCGGGTAAAGCGCGGCCAGCAGGCTTTGCATGATGTCATTGATCATGTGGCACAGGCTGATCGCGACCAGCACCAGCCAGCTCGTGCGGGCAGCAGGGGATGTGATGCTCAGGCTCATGTTGTGCTCACTGGGCGGAAACCCTTCACATGTGCAATTCCGAAGATATGCGACATGACCGCGCCGGATGCAAGCTGGTGGATAGTGCCGCTGCTATCATCAGATCTGGCCAACTGATTATCTTTCAGTTGCAAGATAAAGCTATGCTTTGACTCTTCAGGACTTGGAGATTGCAGCAAAAAGGTTTTCGGCCTGCCTGAGAACTTTACCAACAGCACGCACCCTGAACAAATAATTATTGTTCAATAACAGATAATTAGTGTTTCACGTGAAACATCTGTCCCCTCACAGCAACGGACTTGCCAACGCCACAGTATTGTTCCGCAGTCGCCGGATCAGTGACCAGCGCGCGACATCGCCACGGTCCAGGCGCACAGCGCGCGAGATATAGCTTTGCTGCCGGGCGTCCAAGGCGGCCATCACCTCAGGGCAGTGGATCAGCAACCCGTTTTCATAATTCAGATCGAAGCTGCGGTGGTCCAAGTTGGCCGTGCCCACCATCCCGAAGATACCGTCTACAGTAACAATCTTGGAATGAATCAGTCCCGGCCGGAACAGGTAAATCTCTACACCGGCACGCAGCAGGTCAGGATAAAGGCTCTCGCTTGCGGCGCCGACGATCCGGCTGTCGTTGCGTTCAGGTAGGATCAGCCGCACCCGGACGCCGCGTTCTGCTGCGGAACAGATCGCCGTGTGCAAGGGCTGGTCAGGCACATAATAGGGCGTGGTCAGGATCAGCCGGTCGGTCGCGGCATAAATCATCGCGCGCAGCACATCCGACGGTGTAGTATAGATATCATCCGGGCCGGATGCGATGACCTGTGCTACTACGGGGCCAGCATCGGGGGCCTGTTCGGGGTCAGCCAGCAGGGCACTCAGGTTTTCGGAATGGTGTGTCATCCAGTCATGGAGGAACACTGCCTGTTGCTGACGCACGACTGGGCCTTCCATCCGCAACTGGATATCGACCCACGGCGCAAAGCGTGGCTTGATGGCAAAGGCTGCATCCGCACAGTTGCGACTGCCCACCCATGACAGGCGATTATCCACCACCACGATCTTGCGGTGATTGCGTAGATCAAGGCGCTTGAACAAAAGGCTGATGAAGGGATTGCCCACTGGTGCTGCACGTTCCAGCGCCACGCCAGACCCTTCCATCTGCCGCCAGAGTGAGGATCGCACCAGATGCCGCGCACCGTGATCATCGACCAGCACGCGACAGGCTACACCGCGCCGCGCCGCGCGGCACAGCGCTTCGGCCATGCGGGTGCCCGTGCCATCGGGCAGCCAGATGTAGAACAGGACATGCACATGTGATGTGGCGGCATCGATGGCGGTAAACATATCCTCCATCATTGCGTCGCCTTCGGGCAAAAGGCTCAGACGGTTGCCCGAAATGGGTTGAAAGCCGCTGATCGCCCGCCCTGCTGCGAAAGACGGGCGCGCGGGGCCTGTGACCTCCATGGCCAGATCGGGGCGCGTGGCCTGTGCTTCAAGCAACTGATTGCGCACTTCGCGCATGCGTTCGCGTTTGGCACGTTCCAGCCGCACCTCACCAAACAGGAAATAAGCGCCAATGCCCACACCGGGCAGCACCGAGATCACTGTGATCCAGGCCAGCCGCGCCGAGGGCGTCAGGCCCGACCGCAACAGCGCCCGGATGATGAACCCCACCTGCAGGATGATCACAATGACGACAGTTGCGCCCGCCATAGTCCATGTTTCCCTGTCCTGACCAGCACTTACCCTGTCATGCCCGCGCGGCAAAGTCACGCGCGGCGCCGCTTGGCGCTTGAAGCTGTCCCCTGAACCTTGTCTAAAGACGCCAGTTATCGTGTTCAGACAGGTCCGTCCATGCTGCTAAGCCCTCTTGCCTTCGACCGTTTTGTCGCGCCTGCGCGCCTGCGCCCGCAACTATGGAGGCTGGTTCTGGGTATGGGCATGATCCTGCTGATCTATATTCTATGGATGGCTGCAATGGCCGGGGCGCTCTGGGTCGGCACTGGCGGCGGTGATATTGACAGGGCGCTTGGCAGCATTGGCACGGGTGGCACACCCGGATCATTGATCCTGTTGCTGCTGACGTTCATCGGCATGGCGCTGGGCGCTTTCGCGGCAACGCGCTGGCTGCACAAACGCTCTATCGCTTCGCTCTTTGGTCCCAAGGCTTTTGTGCTGCGCGATTTCGTCGTCGGTTTCGGCATCTTCGCAGCATTGGCTCTGCCTGGCATTATCTGGTTTCTGTTCACGATGGACCTGACGCGCAACGCGCCATGGTCCATCTGGCTGATGTTCCTGCCGCTGGCGATTATCGGCCTTCTAATCCAGACAGGTGCTGAAGAAGTTGTCTTTCGTGGCTACTTGCAACAGCAATTGGCGGCGCGTTTTGCCTCGCGTTGGGTCTGGATGGTATTGCCGTCGGTGATCTTCGGCCTTGTCCATTATGCCCCCGATGAAATGGGAAATTCCGTTTGGTTTATGGTCTTTGTGACCGGCTTTTTCGGGTTGATCATGGCTGATCTTACAGCGCGTTCCGGTAGTCTGGGCATGGCCTGGGGGCTGCATTTTGCCAATAACCTGTTTGCCATTCTGCTGTTCACGACGGGCGAGGCTCTGGACGGGCTGGCGCTTTACCGCCTGCCATTCAGCGTCAGTGATACAGGTGCAATTCTGCCCTTGCTGGTGGTTGATGTCGCTGGCATGGTCATTGTCTGGGGCTTGTGCCGCTATGCCTTGCGCGGGCGCTGATTGCATTTCCTGTCGCTGCGGCTTATTTGACCACCAGTCAGCTTTGGGATGCACTGATGAACTGGATCACGAACTACGTCCGGCCCACGATTAATTCGCTGTTTTCGCGTCGCGAAATGCCGGAAAACCTGTGGGAAAAATGCCCCGGTTGCGGCACCATGCTGTTTCACCGGGAACTGTCGGACAATCAGCGTGTCTGTACGTCTTGCGGGCATCATATGGGCATCACCCCACGCGAGCGCTTTCACAATTTCTTCGATGGTGGCCTGTACAAGGAAATCGCGGTCCCGCAACCGATTGCGGATCCGCTGCATTTCCGTGATCAGAAGAAGTATCCAGACCGCATGAAGGCCGCCCAGAAGCAGACAGGCGAGAAAGAAGCCATGCTGGTGGGCGAAGGTGAAGTTCTGCGCACGCGCATGGTCGCGGTCGCACAGGATTTCAGCTTCATGGGCGGGTCGATGGGCATGTATGTCGGCAATGCGATCATCGCGGCCTGTGAACATGCCGTGAAGCGCAAACTGCCGCTGGTGTTGTTTTCTGCCGCAGGTGGCGCGCGGATGCAGGAGGGGATTCTGTCCCTGATGCAGATGCCGCGCACCACAGTTGCAGTGGATATGCTGCGCGAGGCGGGGCTGCCCTACATTGTCGTTCTGACCCATCCGACCACAGGCGGCGTGACGGCAAGCTATGCCATGTTGGGTGACGTGCAGATCGCGGAACCCGGCGCGCTGATTTGCTTTGCAGGCCCGCGCGTGATTGAACAGACCATCCGCGAGAAACTGCCCGAAGGATTCCAGCGCGCCGAATACCTGCTGGATCATGGCATGCTGGACCGTGTGACCCCGCGCAAACATCACCGCGCTGAAATCGCAACCATTTTGCGGATGCTGACAGGTCAAAGCCCGGTCGTGCATGGCGATCTGCCGCGCCCTGATCAGGCTGTGGTTGTCCAGGATGCGCCCCCGGTGCAAGGCAAATCATCGCAATGACGCAGACAGGCTCTGACGCGCTCCTGGCGCGGATGATGGAGTTCCACCCCAAGATCATCGATCTGACGCTGGATCGTGTCTGGCGGTTGCTTGAGGCGCTTGACCATCCCGAACGCGCCTTGCCACCGGTTATCCATATCGCGGGCACGAATGGCAAAGGCTCGACGCAGGCCATGATCCGCGCCGGGCTGGAAGCGACGGGCGCGCGGGTGCACGCCTATACCTCGCCGCATCTGGCGCGGTTTCATGAACGCATCCGGCTGGCGGGCGATCTGATCACCGAAGATGCGCTAAGCGCGCTTTTGGATGAAGCGCTGGCGGCCAATGGCACCGATGCGATCACCTATTTTGAAATCACCACCTGCGCCGCGTTGCTGGCTTTTGCCCGCACGCCTGCGGATTACA
>SKGU01000106.1 GCA_007117255.1 Natronohydrobacter sp.
ACATTGTCTTCCAGCCCGGTGCGCGTATGTCCGCCCCGCGCAATCGCCCATTCATTGACCTTGATCTGTGCCGCGCCCACCCCCGCCGTGCACCATAGCGCATCGGGTGCAAAGCGGCCCAGCGTTTCGATATAGATGTCCAGAATGCGTTCATCTGCGATCATGGCATTCTTCACGCCCATCACGAATTGCACATAAAGCGGGCGTGGCAGGCGTCCGTCCTCGGCCATCTTCGCAGCCTGAATGATATGGCTCAGATCAAACGCCTCGATTTCCGGGATGACATCATATTTGCGCATCTCAGCCGCAAGCCAATCGACCAGATCAGGCGGGTTTTCATAGACGCGGTTGGGAAAGTTGTTCGACCCCACAGTCAGCGAGGCCATATCAGGCCGCAACGGCAGCATACCCCCGCGCGCGGCCCCCGCACCAGAGCGCCCGCCGGTCGAGAACTGGATGATCATTCCGGGGCAATGCGTCTCGATCCCTTCTTTCAGCCGCGCAAATTTTTCCGGGTCCGAAGACGGCGTCTGATCGTCATTGCGCACATGGCAATGCGCGATCACCGCGCCCGCTTCAAAGGCTTCGTGCAGGCTTTCAACCTGTTCGGCCACAGTGATCGGCACCGCCGGGTTATTGGCCTTGGTCGCCACAGAGCCGGTAATCGCCACGGCTATCATGCAGGGTTTGCCCATCTTTTACCCTTTCGCCAGATCGTCAAATGCCTTGAGCCGCGCCAGAAGCCCGGCCATCTGGTCAAGCGGCACCATGTTCGGCCCGTCACTGGGCGCACGGTCCGGGTCTTCATGTGTCTCGATGAACAGCCCCGCACAGCCCACGGCCAGCGCCGCGCGTGCCAGGGGCGCCACGAATTCGCGTTGCCCGCCCGAACTTGTCCCCTGTCCGCCAGGTTGTTGCACCGAGTGGGTCGCATCAAAGATCACGGGGTAGCCTGTAGCAGCCATGACCGGCAGACCGCGGAAATCCGACACCAGCGTATTGTAGCCAAAGGACGTGCCGCGTTCGCACAGCATGATCTGATCATTGCCGGTTGACGCCACTTTCGCCGCAACATTTCCCATATCCCAAGGGGCCAGAAACTGCCCCTTCTTGATATTGATCACGCGTCCTGTTGCCCCTGCTGCCAGCAAGAGGTCCGTCTGACGGCACAGAAAGGCCGGGATTTGCAGCACATCGCAGACTTCCGCTGCAGGCGCGCAATGACCCGGCTCATGCACATCGGTCAGCACCGGGCAACCGAATTCCGCGCGGATCGTCGCCAGCACTTCCAGCCCCTTTTCCATGCCCAGACCGCGCCTTCCGGACAGGCTGGAGCGGTTGGCCTTGTCGTAGCTCGCCTTGAAAATGAACGGGATGTTCAGCCCCGCGCAGATCTCCATCAGCGCCCCCGCGATCCGGCGCGCATGATCAAGCGATTCCATCTGACAGGGACCAGAGATCAACGCAAAGGGCCGGTCATTGCCGATGGTGAAATTTCCCAGTGTGACGCTCATTCCCATCCCTCACGTTGCAAGACAGCCTCGATCCGGGCCACATCTTCGGGGTTGTTCAACTCCCAGAACTCGCGCCCCTGTGCTTCGACTTCGACGCAGGTCACGGGCAAACCATTGTAAAGGAAGCGAAGCTGCTCCAGCCCTTCCAGGTCTTCAAGCGTGCAAGGGCCAGCGGCCATATAGGTGGCCAGCGCATCCGGTGTGTAGGCATAAACGCCGACATGGTGGAACGCGGGCACCTGCTCATCCGCATCATAGATGCGTCCTGTAAAGGGAAGCACTTCCTTCGAGAAATAGAGGGCATTCCCGCGCGCATCCATCACCGCAGTGGTGCCGCCCACGCGGCCCGCACGGCGGTCTTCCATGAAACGCGCATGGGTTTCCGGCGTCAGGCGCAGCACTGGTGTCGCCATCTGCGCGCCAGCCTTAACCGCGTCAATCAGGCTTGAGACGAACCACGCGGGCGTCAGTGGCGCATCGCCTTGCAGGTTGACGACCACCTTCGGCGCGATCCCCAGACGCGCCACCGCATCGGCGCATCTTTCGGTGCCGTTGGCACAATCCACCGATGTCATCACCACCTGCGCGCCAAAGCTTTCCGCTGCCTGCGCGATCCGGTCGTCGTCAGTGGCAACAAACACCGCATCCACACCGGCCACATCGCAGGCCGCGCGCCAACTTCGCTCGATCAATGTGCGGGTTGTGCCCGACGCCCCGCGCAATCCCACCAACGGCTTGCCCGGATAGCGCGACGACGCGTAGCGCGCCGGAATCACGATCACATGTTCCATCAGATCACTCCTGCGCGCTGGTCGATATTCTGCATGATCAGCACCTGCGGCCTGTCGCAATCCCCGCTGCAAAGCAGTGCCGCCTGCAGCGCGATTCTGCTCTGGCGCGCCGAGGACATCAGCATAACCTGCATGGGCCTGCTGGCGTCAAATCGTGGAAATGCGCGCTTTGCGGTCGTCAATTCACCCATCTGCGCGATCCGTGCGGCGCCCGCAGCCAGCGGGCGAAAGCGCGCCGGATCTGCCCACCCGACGCGCCGCATATCGTGCTTTTGGCCTATGGCCTGCAATTCGCTCACCTGTATCCCGTCCCTTGCCGCCGCGTTCCCGTAGCCTTGGCAGCTACAGGATTGCCGCGCGCAAAGTCAACTGATCAGGCCGCCGACACCTCGGTCAGTGCACCGTCAATCGCGGCTGTGATCGCGTCGATATCGGCCTGTGTGGCGATCAGCGCGGGGCTGAGGCAAAGCGTGTTGTTGAACCCCGGCAGCGAGCGGTTGGTGACACCGATCATCACGCCACGCGCCATTGCGCCCGCCACGACCGCACGCGCGGTGGCTTCGGGCACCGGGTCGCGGCTGTCGCGGTCAGAAACCAGCTCTACCCCCCAGAACAGACCCTTGCCGCGCACATCACCGATCATCGGGTGTTTTTCTTTCAGCGCCAGCAGATTGGCTTCCATCCGCGCGCCCATTGCCAGAGTGTTGTCCAGCAAACCTTCATCCTCGATGATGCGCATGTTCTCGATTGCGGCAGCAGGGCCAGCGGTGCAGCCGCCGAAGGTCGAGATATCGCGGAAATAGCCCAACGGATCGCTGGCATCATCCTTGAACATATCGAACACGGCTTCTGTCGTGACTGTGCAGGAAATCGCGGCATAGCCCGACGCCACACCCTTCGCCATGGTCACGATATCGGGCTGAATGTCGTAATTCTGATAGCCGAACCATTTGCCAGTCCGTCCAAGACCGCAGACCACCTCGTCAATGTGCAAGAGCACGTCATACTTGCGGCAGATTTCCTGTACGCGCGGCCAGTAGCCTTCGGGGGGGACAATCACGCCACCGCCTGCCGTGATCGGTTCCAGCACGATGGCGCCCACGGTTTCCGGGCCTTCGCGCAGGATCACTTCCTCGATGGCATCAGCGGCACGGCGGCCATAATCCGGGCCATCCCATTGCGCGCGATATTCCAGACAATGCGGCACCGGGATGAAGCCTTCGGGGAAGGGGCCATATTGCGCCGCGCGTTCGGGCTGGCCGCCGGAAGCCAGTGTCGCAATCGTGGTGCCGTGATAGTCGCGCTCGCGAAACAGGATCTTCCATTTGCCGCCACCGTGCTTGCGCTGGGCGATCTGGCGAACCATTTTATAGGCTTTCTCATTCGCCTCTGATCCCGAATTCGAATAATAAACCCGGCTCATCCCCGGCATCTTGTCGATCAGCATTTGCGCGAACACCGCGCCGGGGACCGTGCCCATGGCCCCGGCAAAGAAGTTCAGCTTCACCAGTTGGTCGCGCACGGCATTGGCGATGCTTTCGCGGCCATAGCCCACATTCACGGTCCAGACCCCGCCGGATACGGCATCAATGAATTCCCGCCCTGCGGCATCCCAGACGCGCAGGCCCTTTCCTTCAACGATCACGCGGGGATCGACAGTCTCAAATGCTTTGTGCTGGGTCAGATGGTGCCAGACATGGGCACGGTCTGCCGCAACAACGGCGCTGAGATCATTCTGGAAAGACAGGTCATTCATGGCAGACTCCACACGTTCGAGTTAGCCTCCTACATCGCCCGAACCGCAGGAAGATAATATATCCAGAATGTCATTTCCCTAATGCCAGTTTTACCCTAAGCTGCGCCCGAATCCGTTCAGAACAGGGGCAAGTCATGGCGATTGCTGTTGAATCATTCTTGCTTGATCCGCTCTCTGAAGGCTCGCTTCAGCATCGGATCAGGCAAATGGTGGCCGAAGGCATCCTGTCGGGACGGTTGCGTGCGGGCGAACGCATGCCATCCTCGCGCAAACTCGCGGCGCATCTGGGCGTCAGCCGGATCACGGTCACGCTGGCCTATAGTGATCTTGTTGCCGATGATTTCCTTTATTCCGAGGGGCGTTCGGGCTATTTCGTCTCGCCCACAGCGCCCCAACCCGCTGCGCCGCCCCAGCGCCCCGATCAGGCGCAGGTCGATTGGCCGCGGCTTCTGGGCCATCGTCCCGCCGCCGAAGACCTTAATCGCGGCAAGCCGCGCAACTGGCGCGATTACCGCTTTCCTTTCATCTACGGGCAGGCCGACCCCAGCCTGTTTGATCACGCCAACTGGCGGCTGTGCATGATCCAGTCGCTGGGGCTGCGCGATTTCGACCGCATGACCGATGACCAGTTCGAACAGGATGATCCCGGCCTTGTCGAATATATCGCGCGCCACTCGCTGCCGCGTCGGGGCATATTGGCCCGGCCCGAAGAAATTCTTGTGACGCTTGGTGCGCAGAATGCATTGTGGCTGGCCGCGCAATTGCTGCTGAACCAACGCCGCGCCGCGGTGATCGAAGAGCCGGGCTATCCGGGTCTGCGCGCGATCCTGACCCAGACGCGCTGCCGCCTTGTGCCAGTGCCAGTGGGCGCGCAGGGGCTGGTCGCCAGTGACTTGCCCGCGGATCTGGATGTTCTGTTCTGCACGCCAAGCCACCATTGCCCGACCGGCGCGACCATGCCGCTTGAGGAGCGTCAGGCGCTGCTGTCGACGGCTGAAGCGCAGGATTTCCTGATCGTCGAGGATGATTACGAATTCGAGATCGCGCAGGGCCGCGCCCCATTGCCTGCGCTGAAATCATTGGACCGCTCTGGCCGCGTCATCCATATCGGCAGTTTCTCGAAATCGCTGTTTCCGGGCTTGCGGCTGGGCTTCATGGTTGGCCCCGCGCCCTTCATCGCGGAAGCGCGGGGCCTGCGCGGCACGATCCTGCGGCACCCGCCGGGCTTGCTGCAACGTGCCGCCGCGCGATTCCTGTCGCTGGGGCATTACGATGTGATGCTGCGCCGCCTGTCGCGCAGTTTTGCCGCCCGCCGCGAGGTGATGCTGGCCGCGATTCGCGCCGAAGGGCTGATCATTGCGGGTGCGCGCGACGATGGTGGCTCCAGCCTGTGGATGCGCACGCCTGAGGGCGTCAGCGCGACGGCGCTGGCCGAGCGCTTGAGGGACGAAAGCGTGCTGATTGAACGGGGTCTGCCGTTTTTCGGTGCGCAGAATGCCCCCGACTGCTTTTACCGCATCGCCTATAGCTCGATTCCGTCTGAGCGCATCCCCGAAGGCATTGCCAGAATTGCCCGCGCCACACAGGCGCTTG
>SKGU01000214.1 GCA_007117255.1 Natronohydrobacter sp.
CCCTCAGAATGACTGGCCTGCTGCTGCAAAGTGTCGATCACACGGCCATCAGACGCGAGATAGGCCGATTTCCAGCTTTCCCAAACAGGTTGCGCCCGTGTTGCAAGGTCGCTGTGAACACTGGCTCCGCCCGGCATCGCCCACATCATTGCGCCAAGCGACGTTGCGGTAGACAGAAAACTGCGTCGATTCATGTCTTGTGTTCCCTTGTCGAGATAACCAGTCGGATCGCGATCAGTGCCGAAATCATCGCCAGACCTAGCATCAGGATTGTGTAGAAAATTGGACGTGCCGAGACGAAATTTCCCATCGCTGCCCGGAAATTCTGGCGCGACCATGGCTCCAGCAGGGTCGGACGGCGATCAGGCGCGAACCAGTTCATCCAGTAGCCCTCATGGGTCAGGATCGAAACCTGCCCTTTTGGTCCGCCACCGAACGCACGGGCGCTGGCCATGTGTCGCGCGATATCGTGAATGTCGCTGTCAGGGCTGCGCAACATCCAGATTTCATCGGGGCGGTTCGGATCAAGCTGAAACAGCACAGCTTGCCCGCGCTGATCGGCCAACCATGCATTCAACTGATCGCCACTGTTGGGGAACAATCTGTCAGTAAGCCAACGTGCCTGAGCGCGCATTTTGTCCCAACCACTGCTGAGCGCGATGGAAAAACCGCCAGAAGACGGTCTGCGTGCCTCAAACGGATCGTTGCTGTCTGGTGTCGCAAGACTTGCGATCAGGGCATCATCGGACGCGCGCATCAGCACCGAATCTTCCAACAAGCGCCGATCCGCACGATGATGCGCCGTGGGCAAAGAGCCAAGATCATCAAGCGCGATAAGATGCAGCGCCGTTTGCCGCCGCTGACCTTCCGAACGTGTCAATGCAGCAGAGAGCGTCAACATGTCCAGCTCCGAGAACGCCCGCCCGCTCATTTCGTTTTTTCGGGGGCTGTCAGGGCCAAGTGCGGCAAAGGCCATATCCATATCGGGGATCGACATGGACGGGCTATAGGGCACATACAGTGTAGAGCCTTCGCCTATGCGCAACACAGGCGCATCGCTGGTCGGACAAGGCAAATTCGCGGGGTTGCCGGGAACAAACAGTTCGAGCGTCAGGATATTGGTGCCCGGATGCATAAGGCGGGCTTCGAAATCGATGGGAAACGCGGTGATTGGCGTGCCACCTTCCCCACGCAGGGGAAGCAGCCTGATCGAGGTACCGTTCATCTTCAACAGCAACATCGCGCCTTGTGGCAGGTTCTGCGCATAGGCGTAATCCAGTTGAATGCGTGCTTTCGCAGCCGTCAGAACAAGCCAGTCATCCGGCAGGCGAAACGCATGGTTGCGCAAGGCATAGTGTTGCGAGAAATCTTCTGTTTGGACACCCAGTTCGGCAAATGGAACATGACGCTCCGGCGTGACAAGCGGCGCTCGTGAAGCCGTGCTTTGCTGCGTAAACTGTCCCAGCGACGCCAGTAATGTGTCCGGACTGGTCCCCTGCGCTACTTCCAGCACCATGACCTGTGCGCCATCACCAGACGTCATGAATCGCAATTGACTCTGCGCAGCAGGGACGATGGAAATACGGGCACTATCCGATGCACCGGTTTCTACCGTCCAATAATCGGTAAAACGAAACACCACAGGCGCGCCGGACAACACATTATTCAGCCGTGCAACAAGGAATTGGCGCCAGACTTCGGCTTCTGCCCCCAGCGTGTCGAGACCACGAATTTCCACGGGGCGGATACCGGATGCCTGCGCTGCAAGGGCCATCATGAACGTGTCGATCCCCACCACGTCGTCATTGCGCCTGATGACAAGTCCGCTCTTGGAGAGGTCAATATCTGTCCACAGGTCAAACGAGGCTTCGGGTCCGCAATAAATCCGGTGATGCTGACGGAACTCGATCTGGACACGATTGCGACCAGGCGTCAGCACATCTGGTGGCAAGACAATATCTACGCCGCCAAAACCATCAATCTGGGCAAGATTGCGCATCCCGATATCGTGCCCATTAACCGTGAAGCGCATATGCGACCGTTCGGGCAAATTATTGATGCTCGACACAGTAGTCACGCGCAGAACCTGCTGCTCCAGCGTGTCACTGGCATAGACGTCGAATTTGACCCATTCGCGCTCGCCAGAGATGCGTGCGACTCCATCCTTCATGGGGTAGCCCAGATCCAGCAGACGCAAGGGCGAAATCCATGTCATCTGAGCGTCATCGGTCAATTCGTCCGGTGCCACTGTACGACGTGCGGGATCAACGCGCGCGGACACGTCAAGTGCTTCGCCTTGTTCCATCACTGACGGGCCGGCCAGCTCAGGCAGCTGAATCAGCATTTCATCTGAGCTCTGCGCGAGTGCGGGCAAGGTCATGGGGCCAGTCAGAAGCAGAACCGCGCCAAGTGCAAAGCGCACTGTACGGGCGGCATGGCGCGGTTGCGGGCGGATTGCTGGCCTGATCATTGCTTCGTCTCCAGGCTACCGGGAAAACCATCAGTCCTGCGCTTGCGCGCAAGAATATCTGCAAGGCCGTCCATTCCACCTGCGGATGATTGCGGGTCAAAGCCGGGATTGGTGATATCTGGATCAAACGCTTCGCCAAAAGCCAGAATATGTGCAGGCTGCGCCGAATTCATCTGCCCCAGCCGCGCCCGCTCTTCTGCGGCACGGCGACGCGCAGGTTCCGCCACCAACGCACGGATGGTATGATAAACAGATGTGACCGCAAGAACCACGACATACCCCATGCCTTTAAGCAGTGGCATCGGATGGTTCTTGCTGGCGCGCACCTTCTCCCAATTCGCACTGTCGCCAAAGATGAGATGGGCAATCGTCTCACGCGTCTGAAGCGGCTGATCAAGATCATAACGAACACCCACGATCAGACCGGTATTGGACTGCTCTACATTCTTGACCTGCACGCGGATCGCGTTTTCCAGATGTGGCGATTTCGGAAATTCCGGCGTGAAATACAGCACATATCCCGGCGCAATCGCGGACAATTCCGCCTGATCCGTGTCCGGGCCAGGAACAATCTTCAGCTTTGCTCCGCTGGTCGAGGAATCAAGGATTGTCGCCGCCGAAAAGCTGAACTGCCCATCACGGCCGATCGCGGCAACCGCAGGTACCTGCATCGCGACCCGCGGCACCCCGCGCCGCTGCTGACGTTCCGCAATCGCGCGCAACGAAGCCGACACAATGATCAGATTGAAAACTGCCCAGCCGCCAACGACCGACAGGATCGTATGATCGCCGGGGAACATCACCCAGCGAATAGCAGCCGCAAGCACCCCCGCCACGCAGATCGCCCAGACCACGAGGAGCGGCTTGTACATTGGCGAGATGTAATCCTCTTCGAGCACTTCATCTTTGGCGGTGACATTGAATTTCGCCCCGCGCGGCTTGAACAATGTCTTGATCACGATGCCAGACAGATAGGGGGCCTGCGCAGTCTCGTAGAGTTCGGACATCAGCGGCCATCGCACACGCGCATAAAGCGCATTCTGCACCATGAAACTGATTGCCATATAGGCCCCCATGTAAACCATCACTTCTTCAATGGTCGCCACGAAGATATGCAGGCCAAAGAACAGATAGGCCAATGGCGCCATCAGAAAGACCATCCGCACCAGCGGAAACAGCCAGAACGTCATCGAATTGAGGTAACACAGGCGCTGTGTCAGGCTCATACCCTTGCGGCGCAAAGGGTTTTTCAGGCGCAGAAGCTGCATCATCCCTGCGGCCCAACGCCCGCGCTGCTGAATGAAACTGACAAAGGTTTCCGGTTGAAGCCCTGCAATCATGGCGTGATCAACATATAGGCTTTTCCAGCCGCGCGAATGGATTTCCAGTGCGGTTTCCGCGTCCTCGGTGATTGTTTCGCCCGCAAAACCGCCCACATCATCCAACGCGGCCCGGCGCAAGACAGACGCTGAGCCACAAAAGAACGCACCGCCCCAACGATCAAGGCCTCGATGGCCCAGATGATAGAACATTTCGTTTTCTGGCGGGCAATCATTTCGGAACCCGACATTGCGCTCGACCGGGTCAGGGTTGAGAAAGAAATGCGGGGTTTGCACCAGAAACAACTTTGGATCGGCCACAAAATAGCCGACCGTGCGAGCCAGAAAATCACGGCTTGGCACATGGTCGGCATCGAACACGACCACCAGATCACCATTCAACCGCGCCAGCGCCGCAGACATGTTGCCCGCTTTCGCATGCTCATTCTTGGCGCGCGTCGAATAGACAATACCCAGTTCAGCGCACAGATGCTGCAACTCAGCCCGACGGGCACGAGATTTCTCGGCAATTTCAGGATCTTCGTGGTTGCAACGTTGGTCTGTCCCGCCATCATCACAAAGCACAACGGTTCTCTTATGCGCCGGATAATGCATGTTCTTGGCAGCCGACAGCGTGACCGCCAACATCTCGGTCGGCTCATTATAACTGGGAACCAGAATATCGACCGTAGGAAGCTTCGCGGCCTCGACCTTGGGCGGCAGGGTTCGGTCAACCGGATCGGCAGTAATAAAGGAGCTGATGAAGAACACAAAGATCGCGTAGGTCTCGACGACAAAAAGCGATATCGCGATGCCGAAGGACAACGGATTGTCGAGTGGAGGCAGCGTTTCAGTCGCGCGCCAGAACCAGTAGCGCATCACGATCGCACTCGCCACCGCAAGCAGGACGAACCGCACCATGATGCTTTTCATGGTGAACGGCTTGATCATGGCCACCAACAAGACCGCAAAAAGGCCCAACGCCCCCTGCACGGCAGTTGACGTCGGGATGCTGGCCAGGATTGCCAGAGGAATGACGACCGCAACCCATAGCAGCGCGAGCAGAATCTCCGTGGGTTTCAACTTTCTGGTGGCAATCAAGAGACTCATCAGCAAATACCTTTTTTAAAATCAGCCCGACCGGGCAAGGCCAAGGCCGAACGCATCCGGTCCAATTGGGGAAAGAGCTTCTTCAACTGAACCCGAAACACAGTTACGCAACATCAGATCAAGTGCCGAAGTCCCACGGGGCAAAGCCCGCGCACCAATCTGCGACCTTCGGAACGCCAGTACACAGGTGACATCCCCACCGGGGCGCATGACTGAATAGGTAATGTCACCGTATTGATCTGAACGCGCAGTCAACGCAGATTCTGTGATCGTGCCAAAAGGGGACGGTGTTCCACCGAACTGGGCCAGAACATCATCCAGCAGCAAACGCGCGCGACTGGACGAGCGGTTTGTCTGCGCACGCATGAGGATAGTATTCTCGCCAGCAAGTGACGTCGTGTTCGGCAGGGTTGCCCGCTGTTCCGTGGCGACACCAAGATCGCGCTCCATCACCACCAGCGCGTTCGGAACGTTCACAAACGCGCGCGATGCGGGAACAATTCGATATTCAGACAAGGCTTCGGCGCGTTCCGTCGGGCTGGCATTGGTGCCAGGACCAGACATTTGACAGGCCGACAGCATCACGCCCAACCCAATCGATGCACTGCCACGCAAGACAAGCTTGCGCATCAAATTGCTAGGGCCTGTGGACATTCGGGATTCCCAACTTGCCTGATTTCTGATTCAAGCTTCCAAAATGGAGGTTTGAATGAACGAAGAGCGGTTTGTGTTGACAGATGAGGTCTGGGTCCGCC
>SKGU01000027.1 GCA_007117255.1 Natronohydrobacter sp.
CCTGAGATCGCTATCCCTTCGGCGGACGCGTTTTCGCGCCTCTCTCCAGAGTCAGTCAGCCAGACCGGTCCTTTTGCCTGAGAGTTTACCGGGGCGGTTGCTCCTTCGGCCCTGACACATCGCGTGTCAGCGTCTCCCGTGTCTTGCTGCGTGCAGTGCTAGCGGAAAACCTGTCCCGGTGGCAAGCCCCTTTTCAAGCGGTGCGCGTAGGGTGCGTGCTGCAGCACGCACCCTACAACCTCATGCCACCGCTTCCATCTCGGCGATGATGCCGTTCACGACATCCGCCAAAAGCCCTTCGTCTTCACATTCCGCCATCACTCGAACCAGCGGTTCAGTCCCGGACTTACGGATCAAGAGCCGTCCTCGTCCCTCCAAGCGCGCCTTTGCATCCGCGATCACCGCCTGCACTTCAGTGCGCGACAGCAGATCGACACCGGGCGCATAGCGCATGTTCTTCAGCATCTGAGGGACCGGCTCAAACGAACGCGACAGCATCGAGGCGGGTTTGCCAGTCTCGATCATGGCTGCGACGAATTGCAATGCTGCAATCAGCCCGTCGCCCGTGGTCGCGTAATCGGTCATCACGATATGGCCCGATTGCTCACCGCCGAGGTTCCACCCGCCCTGCCGCATCCGTTCCACCACATAGCGGTCGCCTACCGAGGTTCGCTCCATGCGCAGGCCACGATCCTCAAGGAACCGCTCAAGCCCCAGATTGGACATGACAGTCGCCACAAGAACGCCCTCGCGCAGCATCTGCGCTTCGGCGAATCGGCGGGCAAACAGCGCCATGATCTGATCGCCATCCGCAATCTGGCCGCGTTCGTCGATAAGGATCACGCGGTCTGCGTCCCCGTCCAGCGTAATGCCCAGATCCGCACCTGTTTCCAGCACTTTCGCCGCACAGGTGCGCGGATAGGTCGAGCCGCATTCCAGATTGATGTTGGTCCCGTCAGGGCTGGTCCCGATGGGCACGACTTCGGCCCCCAACTCCCAAAGAAGCTTGGGCGCCACACGATGCGCCGCGCCATTGGCGCAATCGAGAACGATCTTCAGACCGCCGAATTCCGTGCCACGCGCAAGCGTTGTCTTGGCATATTCGACATAGCGCCCGCTGGCATCATCAATGCGCTTTGCACGCCCGATATTTGCAGGCTGCGCAGGTGCGATCTCGCCCATGACGATTTCTTCGATGGCGGCTTCATCCGCGTCCGAGAGCTTGAACCCGTCGGGGCCGAAAAACTTGATCCCATTGTCCTGATGCGCATTGTGACTGGCCGAAATCATGATCCCCAGATCGGCCCGCATGGAGCGGGTCAAAAACCCCACGGCAGGGGTTGGCACGGGACCAAGCAACAACACATTCATGCCCGTCGAGGTCAGCCCGGCCGTCAGGGCCGTCTCGAACATATAGCCTGACAATCGGGTATCCTTGCCGATCACCACACGGTGCCCATCCGATCCGTCGCGCCGAAAATGCCGACCCGCCGCGGCCCCCAGCCGCAAAGCGATATCTGCAGTCATGGGATAGCTGTTCGCTGTTCCCCGAACACCATCAGTGCCAAATAGCTTTCGCGTCATGCCCGTTATCCCTCGATCTTTGCAATATTGAGCGCCTGCCACAAGGCCAGCGCCTGCCGTGTCTCAGCCACATCATGCACACGCAGAATCTGTGCGCCTTGCGCCACCCCATGTAGCGCTACAGCCACAGACCCTGCGACACGCGCATTTGCCGCTTCGACACCACTGACGGTGCCAATGAAGCGCTTGCGTGACGCCCCCAGCAGAATAACACAGCCCAGCGCATGCAGCATCCCCAGATGCTGCAACAGCGCAAGATTGTGCTCAAGCGTCTTGCCAAAACCGATACCGGGATCAACAATTAGGCGCGCGCGATCAATACCTGACGCCTCGGCCCGCGCTATGGCACCAGACAGCCAATCATAAACATCGAGAACCACATCAGAATATTGCGGGTCGACTTGCATCGTTTGCGGGGTGCCCTGCGCGTGCATCAGGCACAAAGGCACGCCCGCCTCTGCCACCACCTGCGCCATGTCACAGTCCCATGTCAAAGCTGACACATCGTTCACAAAATCAGCCCCGGCATCGAGCGCGGCCGCCGCCACGCGCGCCTTTCGCGTATCGATTGAGATAGGCACTCTCAGCCCGTCTGCGCGCAATGCGCGAATCAACGGGGCCGTGCGCGCGATTTCTTCCGCGATGGGCACCTCATCGGCACCGGGACGGGTCGACTCGCCGCCAATATCCAGAATATCCGCCCCAGCCGCGACCATCTCGGCCGCATGGCGACGCGCGGCGTCAAACCCATCGAAACGTCCACCATCGGAAAAACTGTCAGGCGTCACGTTCAGAATACCCATGATGCGCGGATGCGCCCAGTCCAGCCCACATAACGGCGCAGGCGCCTGGCAGAGATCCCCGTCGCGCACCGGGTCAAAAGGGCGGGTCTTTGCTGGTGCGCCGCGCGACCGTTCGTGAACCGCACTGATACGCAATGCCGCCTGTCCGCGAAGCACAGGGGCATCCACAGGTGACAAGGAGGCTGATACGATGGATGGCGACCGATAAATCATGCCCGCCTATCTGCCGAAAGCACGGCCGCTATGCAAGCCTCAGCCGGGCAGATTGGATTGCGGCACATGGCTGCCCGGCGGCACACTGAGACCTTCGGGCAAGCGCAATTCCTTGGCGGCCACATGCTCAGCCAACCACAGCGCCAGCGCCAGTCCGTCACGGGCGGGTGCATTGGGGCTGTCAGTGGAATCCAGGATCAGTTTTGACGGTGCCCAGACAATCATCTGCCCCTGCCGCATGGCCCAGTCGATTTCCGTGCGGCTGGACACAACCACACAGCGCGGGTCAAGCGCGGCCAACCGCCACGCGTTCTGTTCGATGGCCAGCAACTCGATGCGACGCTGAACTGCCCTGTGCCCGGTTTCCGCAACTGTTTGCGGCGGCATACCGACACACAGGATCACGGCAGCACTCTCATCCTGCAAGCCATCCAGCCGCGCAGACAGTCCCGGCGCATCTATCATCGCATTGTCCAGATAGACCACCAATGGATGCACCGCCTGCTCTTCGCCCGCTGCATCGAGTGCCCGCAAAGGCTGGGCCGCACGGTTGCGGACGATCTCGACACCCAGGGCACCGGGGCCACGGTCCAGTTTCTCGACCCGGACGAAAGCGCGCATGGCCTGCGGTTCCTGCAAGACCCGCTCTGCCACGCGCTCGGCCAGGGTTTCCAGCAGGTTCAGCCTCTCCGCTGACAGTTCAGCTGCAATTGCTTCGGTAATCCGGTCATAAGACAGGATGCGATCCACATCATCTTCCAGCGGGGCCGGATGCGGACGCACCTCGACCACGACATTGAACTGCAAACGCTGACGCACGCCGCGCTCGGCCTGAAATGCGCCGATTTCAACCTCGACGACATGGTCTCGCAAACTGATCCGATCGCGTGGACCGGCCGGGGCCGAGGCCTCAGCGCGCGCTTCAGGATGAGCAAAGGCCAGACGGATATCAGAGTGCATGGGCGGAGCTTTTCTTCAGGCGACATGTGGCGCCACTTGTACCTGCCACGGCCCTGTTGACAAGCGCCAAGGCGTCACAGCATGCGCCACATGCGACATAGCGGCCTGTAACGCCCAATCATGACAGCGATACGAAAGATGATCGGCGCATCAACCGCGATAGAACAGATGCGCACCGATCTGCGAAGTCTGAGTAAAGCGACGCGCCCATGACGGATTGACTGCTGTTGTGTGGAAATAGAGCGCCCCACCGGTCAGGCCGCGATGGCCCCCGTCGGCCATGACCTGTGCAATGCGACGTGCGCGCGTGGCCGCAACCTTGTTGGGCATGGCTTCGGAACGTCCGTCACAGGCGAAACTGAACTGACACCCGCGCCCCTGATTGCTTGCGCCCTGATAGACCACACCACAAATGGAATTCGGAAAGCTGCGCGAGGCCACGCGGTTCAGGATCACTTCGGCCACAGCAAACTGACCTTTGATGCTTTCGCCCCGTGCCTCATGGTAGATTGCGGTTGCAAGGCAACTTTCCTGCTTATCAAGGTTGCGCAGCGTCACATTTCGCAGAAAACTGCGCGTGTAGCGCACTGTGCGCCTTTGCAGCCCGGCAGGGCGCACCATCGGGCGCAGCGATGCCTGCGGCGCAAGCATCTTTCCCAAAGCCAGTGGTGCAATCCCTGCCCCCTGAGTCGAAATGCGAATATCAGTATGCGGCACATGCACAACCAATCGCAGCGTATCACGCGGCTTTGGGCGCAGTGACACATCAGGCGCGCGTAAATCCAGTGTATCGGATGGGCTTTCCCCTCTTTCCACAAGACCGTTGCTGCTGTCGGGTTGCACGCCGAAGGCTTGCGATGACATCGGCAAAGCGCCGTCTTTCCGGCGCTTGCGATCCTGACCGTGATCGAGAGCCGCCATGTCAAAGGCAACGAGGCGCGGCGCTTCAACCATCACGCTGTTGCGATTGAGAGGATTTGACTCCTGCACGGATGCCATGACAAGACGCGCACGAATTTCGGATTGCAATGTCGCATCTTCCAGTCGCGACCCGACACTTGGCAAGGCTATCAGAACGGCCACCGCCCAGATCGCCGAGAAGGTCAGCCCTCTGCGCGGCGCATACTGTCGGCAATTCACACCCTTCAAGCGCTGCTTCAGCCCTGCTACACAAACAGATGCCAAAGCACGCGGCTTTTCAGCCTGTGACGCAAACTTTTCCAACATATGTACTTAAGCCGCGCCGAATGCGCGCCTGCCCCCAAGGTTCCAACAAAAGTTCCAGCGCAGGCTAATAGCTGAAAATTACCAAAACGTCCAGAAAATGCACAATTCGCCGCTTTTGAGCGCGGCGCATATACAGGAAAGGATGGCAAAGATGCTGCAATCCAAGTGGGTTAGTCGATCTCGCTGATCACAAGCTGCGCTGCTGCCAGGCGCGCAACAGGCACGCGAAACGGTGAACAAGAAACGTAATCGAAGCCGAGAGCGCGACAAAACCGAATCGATTCCGGATTGCCGCCATGCTCACCACATATCGACAATGTCAAATCACTTCGTGCCTTGCGCCCACGCGCTGCACCAAGTTCCAGCAACTCTCCCACACCATCCAGGTCAAGCATATGAAACGGGTCTTCCGGAAAGACGCCTTGTTGCACATAATCCGACATGAAACGCCCTGCATCGTCGCGCGACAGACCATAGGTCATCTGCGTCAGATCGTTGGTCCCGAATGACAGGAACGAGGCATGCAGAGCAATGTCCCCGGCCCGCAAAGCCGCGCGCGGCGTCTCGACCATCACCCCGATCCGGTAAGTGAAATCCGTGCCCTGCTGCGAACGCACCCGCGCTGCAATCGCATCGATCCGCGACTTGATCAGTTCGACTTCGCGCATGGCCGAGACCAGCGGGATCATGATTTCCGGCACCACAGGTGTTGCCCGTCGCGACAATTCCGCCGTGGCCTCAAAGATCGCGCGCGCCTGCATTTCGTAGATTTCAGGGATCGTCACCCCCAAACGTACACCACGCATGCCCAGCATCGGGTTGAATTCTGACAACGCTTCAGCGCGGCGGGTGATTTCAGACAAAG
>SKGU01000104.1 GCA_007117255.1 Natronohydrobacter sp.
CCGTGCCGCCTGTGGACACCAGCTCGACCTTGCGCGCGGCCAGCGCCTTGGCCAGATCGATCAGGCCCGTCTTGTCGGACACGGAAATCAGAGCGCGTTTCAGCGGGGCGAGGTCAGTCATGGCGTTTCCTTGGTTCAGCTCTTGCAGACGGGTTTACAGCCGGGGCACGGCGAGCGGGTTGTCCTCGACCAGATCGCGCAAGGCCGTGGGCGTATCTTGTGCCTTGGCCATGCTCCAGTTGATCTGCGTCGTATAGCCAGCGGCGCGCAAGGACAACACGATCTGTTGCGTCGGCCGTGGCTTAAGGCGGCCTTTTTCCAGATAGACCGAAGGCAAAAGCTCGAGCATCCGCCCATCAGCCCGGAATACCCAGATTTCGCCTGATCGCAGCGCAATTGATACGGCCGTGCCATTCATGTCCAGCGAAGGTTCGGCTTCAGGGTGCAGGTGGAACCGCAATGCGAAAGGCAAGCCTGCGCCGCCCATACGGCCCATCACCTGATCAAAACGCTGCCGTTCGGCTTTGGTCGTTGCGACCAGCGTATCGCCACCTGTCAGAACGCGCCCATCCGCCGACAGGTCAAGATAACGCAGATGTTCCAGACCGTGACTGGATGTGTAGCCATCATGTGACAGCGCAGCAGCGCGCGCATGGGGCGCATGGCGGAATTCCACGCCCACATGGCGCGGCCCGTCGGCAAGTGCCAGCCGGGTCTTGGCTGTTGCCGCAAAGCGCGACGAGGAATATCCCTCAAAGGCCAGCGAAGAATGCGAAGCCGTCGCACGGCTGGCGCGGTGCCAGTCCGGTCCGAAACTGCGCCCGTCCCCGCTAGACACAATCACCGGACGACGGTTTGAAGTCAGCTCAAACGCAAGCGTTGATGCATGCGCGCGCCCGGCAGCCGCCTGCATCGGTGGCGCCGCGGCATCGATAATCACTGTGCAGCGCCCGGCAGCCAGGCGCGCAAAACCCATGGCCATGTCAGGCGCAGGCCCCAGGCTGCTTGGGCTGAGCCTGTCATGAATAGCCAGCGCATTGGCAAGCACACCTTCAGCGCCACGCCCTCCCCCGTGGAACCGCGCAAGCCCACCATCAGCATGGCGCAACACCCGCAACGCCGTGGCGATCTTGTCAAGATGATCCAGCAGCGCGGGCGGAGAAGGCAAGCCGGCGTCTTCAAGGGCCTGCGCCGCCCAAGAGAGCAGTTCGAACACCTGCAACAAGTCTTCGGGGTTGCGCGATCGCAGTCCGCCATCAGGTTGCACCACTGCCTTGACACACTCGACCAGATGCCGCGCGCCCCAGCTTACATTGCCTGCGAGCCCTTCAAGCGACAGGGACGCGTAAAGAAGGCCCACTTGCGCCTCGATCCGTGGAAGACCTGCGCTGGCGCGGGACGCACGGCGGGCAAGGTAATCAGCATGTAATGCAATGCTGTGCAAGAACCGCTCCTGATCCGGGGCCGCCAGGCCCTGCATCAGGAAAACCGCATGCGCGATCCAGCGAATCACGCGCCGTCCGGCCAAGTCCGGCACCCAGCCCGGCCCTGCCCCCCGACCGAAGCGCGCGATCCAGTCCATCACACCCGATTGCGCGAGTTTGCGTGCCTCAAGGTCGCCCACAGCCGCGAGATGGTCGAGCCAGTCAAACCCGTGCAGCGCATCGACCGCATCTGGCGTGCGCGCAGAAAACGGTACCTTACCCGGAGATTCAATCAATTCGCCTGACAGCAGGAAGTTGCCCGCAATCATCTGCCGCCCTCGCGCGTATTGCCCAATCATGCGCGGTTCAGGGGTCGAAATCAGAGCAGACTGCCCCAGACGACCCGCACGCCAGCGCACCAAGGCGCGGTCGGTCAGCCGGACAGGGGTTGTCCCAGTTAGGCTTGGCGCGGTCACGATGGCAGGGCCCTTCGCTTGGAACACGACCGCGCGGATATAGCGGTCGTCGTTTTTGGCATACGCATATATGGGCGTTCGAGCAAGTCAGTGCCTGTCGCAACGCCCCAGCGCGCGGCGCTCAGGCCACATGTTGCAAAGCGGCGATGAAAAACCCGTCCATTCCGCCTTGATCGGCCCAGAAATCTGGCCGTGTACGCAGACCACCGTTCTTGCTCTGTGCCTCTGGCGGCAGTCCTGGAATAGCGCTCGGCAACAGGCGCACAGCGTATTTTTGCAACGCAGCGGCGATCTGATCCTCACCTTCCGAGGGCAAGAGCGAGCAGGTGCAGTAAACCACGCGTCCACCGGGGCGCAAAAGCCCATGTGCCGGATCCAGAACGCGGTCCAGCAGCAGCGATTGCAGCTTTTGCAACGCCTTGACCTCATCACGCGTGCGGATAAGTGGCAACTCAGGGTGACGCCGGATTGTACCCGTCGCGGAACATGGTGCATCCAGCAGGATCGCGTCAAAAGGCTGCTCAGGGCACCATGTCAGCGCATCTGCAACAACCAGTTCAGCGGTCAGCCCTGTGCGCGCCAGATTATCGCGCAGCCGCACCATGCGGGCATCGGATATATCCAGCGCCGTGACCTGTGCCCCCTTGGCGGCAAGCTGCATTGTCTTGCCACCCGGCGCAGCGCACAGATCCAGCACACGCAGGCCCGCCACATCGCCCAAGAGCTGCACGGGCAAAGCTGCGGCGGCGTCCTGCACCCAGAACGCGCCCTGTGCATAGCCGGGTAAGGTTGTGATCTGACCCGGCTCTTGCAAACGCAGGCTGCCCGTTGGCAGCATGTCACCCATCAGCCCATCGGGCTGCGCGCCCTTCAAGGTCAGATCAAGCGGTGCAGGGCGCAGATGGGCGGCCTCTATGGCGGCAGTGATTTTCGCGCCATAGGCGTTTTGCAACGCGCCGCGCAGCCAGTCAGGCAAACGCGGCGCAGGGGTTGCGTCCCAATCCACACCCTCTGCCAGCTGCCGCAACACGGCATTAACCAGTCCGGCCATGCGCGGAAATCCCGCGCGGCGCGCCAACTCAACAGCGTCATTGATCACACCATGCGCCGGCGCGTCGAACACATGCATCTCGATCAGCGCAAGGCGCAGAACCCAATGCACGGGATCAGGCGGGGTCTTGCGCAGCGCGCGGCGCAAATGCGCATCAGCGCGGCCCATTTGCCGGAAACCTTCAAGCGCAAGACGCTGGGCGCGCGCGCGCGCCTCAGCGGGCAACTGCGCGAGACTGGCCGGCGGACGCGCCAGCACGTCAGCCAAGCCCCGTTGCGTGGTGATCACTGCTTCAATCAGATCCAGCGCTGCGGCACGTGGCGCGAGGGAAGACGGCTCTGTCATGGGTGCGGTTTCTTGTCCTTTGGGGCTGGTGCGGTATATCAGGGCAATGGCCCAAGACAAGGGATGTACAAGGTGACAGACGAGACAGACCCGATCAGCGAAGAAGAACGCCGCGCACGCCTGCCTGAAGTGGCAAGGCGCGCATTGGAAGAAGCAGATGCGCGCCGTGCCACTCAGGTTGAAACCGAGCGCCCCCTTGAACTGGGTGGCCGCAAAGGACCAGAGCCCGTGCGCTACGGCGATTGGGAGAAAAAGGGCATCGCCATCGATTTCTAAGCATCATCGGGGTATGACGGAACACTGCTTTGCACCTGTCGCAAGCGCAACCGTCGATATCTGACCCGATTAAGCCGCATACACTTTACCGGGCACAGCGCCGTTGCCCGGTCGCACACCTTCCCTCGCATTTGCTGGATGCCATGAAGATGGGTGGCACACCATAAAGCATGGCCAATGCGGTGCCGGGTCGTCAGCGGGGGACGCCGTTTCGATCAGACACCTGGCTCAAGTGCGTATCCCTGCCCCTTGCGCGTGACACGGTTAAACGCCGGATGCAGGAAATGACCACCCGTGAATAACGTGCCGTCACTGGCCAACTGATCCAGCAATCGCTTGCGGGTGTCGCGCGCAGTGGCCATGTCAATGTCAAAGCTGATCCCCACGTCAGGGTCCGTCACCTGCAGCGCCGGTACATGGACGATATCGCCGACATGGATCAGGGCTTTGCCGCTGCTCTCCAGCCGCCAGCCGAAATGTCCCGGCGTATGGCCAGGCAGCGCCATGCCCGTCAGGCCCGGCGCGGCCTCTGCGCCATCGCGCAGCGTGCCCAGCCGGTCGTCGTAGGCCGTGAGCACCGCCTGTGCAAGCTTCGCCCAGTCTGCAATCCCTTCCAGCGCACCCTGAAAGTGACTGTCATCCGACCAGAAGGCGCGGTCGCCCTCAGTCACATGCAGGGTTGCATTGGGAAAGACCGCCTTGCCATCTGCCGTGATCATCCCCGCCACATGGTCGGGATGCAGATGCGTGGCCACAAGTGTATCTACCTGATCGGGGCGCACATCCAGTTCGGCCAGCCCCTCATGCAGATATCCACAGGACGGCCCGAACAGATCGCGCGGCCCTGCATCCGCTAGTATGACTCGTCCGCCGTGCCGGATCAGCACGGCATTGAAATTTGTCGCCATCTCTTGCGCGCCACTCTGCGCCAGCAACGCGTCAAGATGTGCACTGTCGCTTTCGGGAAACAGATCGGCAGTGAATGTCGTGGCCCCGTCGGTAATGATGCTGACTTCGGCATCGCCTATCTTGCGGGTGACTGTGCGTGTCATCGGGCGCTCCTCCATTTCGTGTCTGCTGGAAAACTAGCCCGACCGGGCGGCTGTGGCAATTGCCGCCTATTGCGCGGCAGGCTGGGACAGCTTGGCCCGGATCGCTGCCCTACGTTGTTCACGGCGGAGATGCGCGCAGTCTCAGTACGGCATCGGATTGACCAGCGCATATCAATAAGTTGCTCGAAGAGCCGGATCATGCCTTCAGGTACGAAGCCTGCGCGATGGATAGTCACGACCGTGAAGGCATCAGCTTCGACTTCATGCTCACGCGGATAGGCCAGTTCCAAAACGGTTACTTTGCAGATTGATCGCGTCAAGGATTGGTCCGGTATCACCCCCCGGAAAACTCACCAGTGTCGCAATACCCAGCGCGGTGAATCTGCCGCCGTCTGTGGCAATGGATAACGTGGCCAATCTCATGCCTCATGACCCCGGCCACCATATCGGGATCATCGGCCAGCCGCACCAGATCATCAGTCAGAACAATCGTGCCACATGGCATGGCAAAAGCATTCGGGCGAAATGGACCACGGCGAAATTTCAATCGAAAGGGCATAAGCGCGACTGCCTCTGTCATGGAGGCACAAGATGGCGCATTGAACGGGGCTAAATCACGGCCGGGAAATTACATTCTCATGCAGATTGCCGGGATCCCCCGTATTCCCGACAAACTGAGCAGCTTATGTCAATATCCGGCGATCTCGATGCGGTGGTGCAGCGCCCCGCTCACGCGGTCAAACAGCAAGATTTCGTCGTCGCGCGTCATCACCACAACCCACCGAGTGGCAAGAGTGACGGCATCTACATCTGTGCCATCAGGAAGAGTGATCTGGTCGGGCAGGCTCAGCGGCGCAGGCACCATCCCCAGACGGGTGACAAGCAGGCCAATCAGCACTATGAGGCCCACAATCATCACGCTTGTCAGCACCACAACCAGCCGCTTGATGAAGCGCAGGTCGGGCGGCAAGTCAGGAGGCATGGACATGACGCAGGCGCCTTTCACTGAAA
>SKGU01000223.1 GCA_007117255.1 Natronohydrobacter sp.
GCCGCCGCCGTCGGTGTGGGGGCGCGCTGATCGGCGGCGAAATCAATCAAGGTGGTATCCGTTTCATGGCCCACAGCGGAAATCAGCGGGATCTCACTGGCCGCCGCTGCGCGCACCACGATTTCCTCGTTGAAGCCCCACAGATCTTCGATGGACCCACCCCCGCGCGCCACGATCAGCACATCGGGGCGTGGGATCGGTCCATCTGTGGGCAGCGCATTGAACCCGGCAATCGCCTGCGCGACCTGCGGCGCACAGCCCTGCCCCTGCACCGCCACAGGCCATAAAAGCACATGCACGCCAAAGCGGTCATGCAGCCGGTGCAGGATATCGCGGATCACCGCCCCTTGCGGCGAAGTGACAACCCCGATGACGCGCGGCAGGACCGGCAGCTTGTGCTTGCGTTCGGCTGCGAACAGCCCTTCGGCGGCCAGCGCGGCCTTGCGTTTCTCCAGCATCGCCATAAGCGCCCCAGCGCCGGCGGGTTCCACGCTCTCGACCTGCAACTGGTATTTCGACTGCGGCGCGAAGGTGGTCAGGCGGCCTGTGGCGATGACTTCCATGCCCTCTTCGGGCTTGACCTGCATCTTCGCAACCTGACCTTTCCAACTGACAGAGGCGATTACGGCGCGATCATCCTTCAGATCGAAATACATATGCCCGGTGCGCGCGACGACCACACGCCCGACTTCGCCGCGCACCCGGACACGCCCGAATTCGCCCTCCAGCACGCGCTTGACCGCACCTGATATTTCCGAGACCGAGAACTCGGGCGTGTTGCTGGCTGGCTCGTCGATCAAATCCATGGTCCCTCGCGCTTGTCATGGGCGTGCGCACACCCTAGAACGCAAGCGCGGCAAGGCCAAGAGAGGGCGGGCGATGAATATTCTGGTGCTGGGCAGTGGCGGGCGTGAACATGCGCTGGCATGGGCTATTCTGCAAAACCCCAAATGCGACCGTCTGATCTGTGCGCCGGGCAATGCGGGTATGGCCGCGATTGCCGAATGCGCCGATATCGACATTTGTGACGGCGGGGCCGTGGCGCGGTTCTGTGACGCAAATGCCATCGATTTTGTGGTGATTGGCCCCGAAGCACCATTGGCCGCCGGTGTGGCCGACAGGCTGCGCGCGCTTGACATCACATGCTTTGGCCCGTCGGCGGATGCGGCGCGGCTCGAAGCCTCCAAGGCCTTTACCAAGGATATCTGTGCCGCTGTAAACGCCCCCACAGCGGGCTATGCCCATTTCACCGATGCAGAGGCCGCGCGCGCCTATATCCGCGCTCAGGGCGCGCCCATCGTGATCAAGGCCGATGGGCTCGCCGCGGGCAAGGGCGTGATCGTTGCCATGCATGAGGCCGAAGCGCTGGACGCCATCGACATGATGTTCGGCGGTGAATTTGGCGCCGCGGGTGCGGAAGTCGTGATCGAGGAATTCATGGAGGGCGAAGAGGCGTCTTTCTTTGTGCTGGTTGATGGTGAAACCTGCCTGCCCATCGGCACTGCGCAGGACCATAAGCGCGTGGGCGAGGGCGATACCGGCCCCAACACGGGCGGCATGGGGGCTTACTCGCCTGCACCCGTGCTGACTGACGCTATTGCCAATGTTGCAATGGATCAGATCATCCGTCCCACGATGGCTGAAATGGCACGGCGCGGGACGCCCTATCAGGGTGTGCTTTACGCAGGGCTGATGATCAAGGATGGCCAGCCGCGTCTGGTGGAATACAATGCCCGTTTTGGCGACCCGGAATGTCAGGTGCTGATGATGCGTCTTGGTGCACAGGCGCTCGACCTGATGCTGGCCTGCGCCGAAGGGCGGCTGGATCAGATGAGCGTCAACTGGGCCGATGATCATGCGCTGACTGTGGTTATGGCGGCAAAGGGCTATCCGGGCAGCTATGCCAAGGGCAGCGAAATCCGGGGGCTGGAGAACTGCACGTCAGACAGCGCACAAATGGTGTTTCATGCAGGCACGCGGACCGACGCCGGGCGACTGCTTGCAAATGGCGGGCGCGTGCTCAATGTAACAGCGCGCGGCACGACACTGGCCGAGGCGCAGAAGCGCGCCTATGCGATGGTCGATCAGATCGACTGGCCGGACGGGTTTTGCCGCCGCGATATCGGCTGGCGGGCGCTTCCGGACGCTTGAGCCTGAAAGGGCATGCGCAGCACTGTGTCTTGAATCAGGCGTTGCGGCGCTAAATGGATAGTGTCTTAGTTCCGCATAGGCAATCCAGAGCGCATGATCCAGACCGCCACATTCTGCCGCCATACTCTGCTGAACCTTGCAGGCATGATTGGCCTGGCGATAGCGGGTATATACATGGTGGGTTTCGACCCAGCGGCGCTCGTTCTGGCCATGGCAGCCTTCGCGATCACGACTGCGGGTTTCTCATATCTGTGGACGCACCATTATCCGCATAGCAGGCCCGGCCTGTGCAATCGCGTCACTTTCCTGCGGCTGGTGCTGACATTCGCGCTTCTTGCGCCCTTACTGGCAGAGCCGGAACCATGGCGCGTCTTGATTGTCGCCACAATGGCACTTGCGCTTGACGGTATAGATGGCTGGCTCGCGCGGCGCGAAGGTCTGGTGTCTGACTTTGGCGCACGTTTCGACATGGAGGTCGATTCCGCCCTCGGCCTTGTGCTGGCGCTGAACGCATGGGCCGCGGGGGTGCCGGGACTGGTGGTGCTGCTTCTGGGCCTGCCGCGCTATCTGTTCGTCGCGTCGGCATGGGTCTGGCCATGGATGGCGCGCGCGCTGCCAGAAAGCCGGGCCCGCAAGGCCGCCTGTGCCATTCAGATCGGTTCGTTGATCGTGCTGCTTGTGCCCTGGGTTGATGGGGGGCTGTCGCTGATGGCCCTGACAACAGCGGCGGCCATCCTGCTTCTGTCCTTTGGGCGCGATGTGTTGTGGCTGTATCGGAACAGGGCACTGGCCATGCTGCCCACATGAACCAAAGCGACCGAAACCTTGCCATTGCGCTGGCCCGTCAGGCCGGTGACATCCTGTTGCGCCACTGGCAGGATCGCGCGCAGCTGACCATAGACACCAAACGCGCGGGCGATTTCGTGTCGCAGGCAGATTTCGAGGTGGAAACCCATCTGCGCATGTCTCTGGCCAAGCTACGCCCCGGCGATGGCTGGATGGGCGAAGAAACCGGCAACGGGGGCGGGTCCGCACAGAGGCGCTGGATCATCGACCCGCTGGATGGCACGACCAATTTCCTGCGCGGGATCGGGCATTGGTGTGTCTCGATCGCGCTGCAAGATGCCGGGCAACTGGTGGTGGGCGTTGTCTTTGATCCGCTGAGGCAAGAAATCTTTGTCGCTGAGTTTGGCAAAGGGGCCAGTCTGAACGATCAGCCAATCCATGTCGCAACAACCCAAACGATGCAGCCTGCCCTGTTGGGCACCGGCATTCCCTTTGGAACCATGCCCCATATCGAGGCGCATAGTGCGGATATAGCGCGACTGATGCCCCAATGCGCCGGAGTGCGGCGCATGGGATCGGCGGCGCTGGATCTGGCCTATGTTGCAGCCGGGCGGCTGGACGGGTTCTGGGAAAGGCGGTTGCAGATCTGGGACATTGCGGCGGGGCTCGTCATCATGCGCGAAGCGGGCGCGCGGGTTGAGGGCTGGCAGACGGGCGAACGCCCCGAAGATACGGGATCAGTCATTGCCGCAACGCCAACCTTGTTTGATCCGTTGGCCTTGACCCTGCGCAAAGGTTGATCAAGTCCGAACCTGCCGCGCAAACAGATCACCGGATGGCGCATCCGCCGGCAGATCGTCCAGCCAGCGCCGCATCTCGCCACTGTCGCGCCAGTCGGTCCACAAAAAACCGCCGCGCTCGCCCTTCACGGGGTTGAATTCATAGGCTCCGAGCGTGTCCAGACGGTCAATCACAGCATGGGTCAGATCAATGAAGCCCGGCAGATATTCGACCGATACCATCCGCACCGGTTGCGACAACCCGGCCAGAACATCGAGTTCAAACCCTTCGACATCGATCTTGATATAGGCTGGTAGCCCATGCTGCGCGATCAGGCTGTCCAGCGTGACCATCTTCACCTTCTGGCGCTGATCCCAGCGGACATGCTCGAAACCGGGCTTTTCGGGCGCATCCGTCACGAAACTGGTTTTCAAGGATGAAACGGTCGGATGGCGCGAGGATACGGCCATTTCAGCTACAGCTTCGGCCCCGCCTGCTGCTGCTTGCAACAAGGTGATGTCTTTCGGCAGCGTCGCGCGCAGGTAGCGTGCGAAGATATCTTGCGGCTCCAGCGCGACGACCTTGGCTCCGGCTGCGCGCATTGCACGCGCGCGCGTGCCGACATGCGCACCGATATCGAAAACCACATCTCCGGGCGCAATCAGTTCACGGTAAAACCTGCGCCACCCGAAAAGGGTGACGGGATTGTGATAGATCACCAGTGACCGCATCAAACCCAGATATCTTGACATCACACCCCCTTGCGCGCTTGCGCCTCTACATAGCGCATTGGTTCAACTGTCGAGGCTTTTGCCTGTACGGCACGCAGGCGGCAGGCTTGCTTCTCGCGGAAATGCTCTATGTGACCTTGACTGAGAGACCCATGGACTCCGTATGCAATTTTGTTTTTCGCAGGTAGAACCAATGTGCTGTCATGACCGCTGAGGCCTTGTGGTGCACCGGCCCAAACGAAGCGGCCCTTCAACCTGCTGCCTTGGGCGACGGGGTGTTGGTCAATACGCTCTATACCGGCATCAGTCGCGGGACCGAGCGACTGGTATTTGAAGGGCGTGTGCCGGAAAGTGAATTTCAGCGCATGCGTGGTCCGGCGCAAGAAGGCGTTTTCCCGTTCCCTGTGAAATACGGCTATTGCGCGGTAGGTAGGGTTGCCGAAGGCGCGATGGCGGGCATGCCTGTCTTCGCGCTGCACCCACACCAGACCCGATTTCGACTGCCGCAATCCGTGCTTTCACCGCTGCCTGACGACGTGCCGCCTGAACGTGCAATCCTCGCGGCCAATATGGAAACAGCACTCAATCTGGTCTGGGACAGCGGCGCCAGTGCAGGTGATCGGATTGCCGTGATTGGCGCAGGCGTTGTCGGCGCGCTGACAGGGTATCTGCTGGCGCAAATGCCGGGAGCTGACGTGACGTTGGTAGACCCCAACCCCGCGCGGCGGGGGCTGGCGCAGCTACTTGGATGTGCCTATGCCTCCCCTGCTACCGCTCCGCGCGACTGCGACCTTGTCATTCACCTGTCTGCTACTGCTGACGGGCTGGCGCAGGCGCTCGACATAGCCGGGCAGGAAGCCACGGTTCTTGAAGGAAGCTGGCACGGCGCAGGTGAAATCCCTGTGCCGCTGGGCGGCGCGTTCCATAGCCGGCGCTTGCGTCTGGTCAGCTCGCAAGTGGGGCATCTGCCCGTCGCGCGCCTGCCTCGATGGAGCTACGCGCGTCGCATGGCCAAGGCGCTCGCATTGCTGGCCGATCCAGTTCTGGACGCGTTGATATCTGGCGAAACGGTCTTTGCTGATTTGCCCGCCCGATATGGAGCGATCCTGTCGGATCCTGAAACTCTTTGCCATCGCATTCGTTACGAACCAAGCTGAAGGAAAACTCATGTTCGCTGTTGAAGTCCGTGATCACATCATGATCGGCCATTCTCTGCCATCTGCAGTCTTTGGTCCTGCGCAAGGCATGCACGGAGCGACCTTCACGGTTGATGCTGCTTTTTTCACCGAAGATATCGACGCACATGGGCTTGTCGTTGATATCGGACTTGCGACAGAGGCGCTGACCGCCGTGCTTGATCCGTTGCGCTACAAGAACCTTGACGAGTTGCCAGAGTTCAAGGGCAAGTTCACAACTACCGAATTCCTGTGCAAGCACATCTTTGACCAGATGGCCGGGCGCGTGCGCCAAGGTGATCTTGCCGATGACGGGCGGGTGCGCAAATTGCGCATCATGCTGCATGAAAGCCATGTGGCGCGCGCATGGTATGAAGGGACCGTCTGAGCATGGGATTCTCGGCTCAGTGGCTGGCGCTGCGCGAACCGGCTGATCTGGCAGCGCGTGACCCGGCATTGCTGCGGGCTGCCGTTCATGCTGCAGGTCCCGCGCCGCTGATCCTTGATCTGGGTTGTGGCACGGGCGCTACAGCGCGTGCGATGGGCCGGCTTTTACCCGCCGACACGCGCTGGCGGCTGGTCGATAAAGACGCGGAACTGCTGCGCATAGCGGCGGCAGAAATCGGAGAGGGCGCAGAAACGATACGGGCCGATCTGGCTGATGTCGCCGCGTTGCCAATGGATGGTGTAAGCCTTGTGACGGCCTCTGCCCTGCTTGATCTGGTCTCTGCGTCATGGGTCGAAGCCCTTGTCCAGCGCTTGAACGTCCCGCTTTACGCAGCGCTAAGTTATGACGGGCAAATGCGCTGGGCACCTGACAACCTGCATGACAAAGCCATTACAACAGCGTTCAACCGCCATCAGCTTGCCGACAAGGGCTTTGGTCCGGCGCTTGGACCGACCTCTGGCCCGGTCGCGACAGCCATATTGAACGCATTCGGATTCAGCGTGCAGCAAGCCCAATCACCGTGGTTGCTCGGTCCGGAAATGACAGACCTGCACCGAGAGTTGATCGAGGGTATAGCGCAGGCCGCGCTTGAGGCGGGGGAGGATTGCGCAGCAGATTGGGCTCAGCTGCGTCGCTCTCAGGCAGACCGGACGCGTTGCCATATCGGCCATACAGACCTGTTTGCCATGCCCATGGCGAAAGGGGACCAGAATGCAAGTTGATGTAACATCAAAGGTCTGGAAACGGTTGTTGGATATCCGGCATGGCATGGCCTGCCATTGCTGCGGCACATGGACCGATGCAGAGCGCGCCGCGCTTGATCTTTACGCCCCCTTGGCACGGCGCGATATCGGCCCTGTCACGGTCGCGCAGATCGGGCAGTCGCTGGACGGGCGCATCGCCACGGTGACGGGCGACGCGCGTGATGTTTCCGGCCCTGACGGGTTGGCGCATCTGCATCGGATGCGGGCCCTGGTCGATGCGGTCGTGATTGGGGTGCGTACCGCCCTGCATGACACACCGCGCCTGACAGTGCGCCTATGCGCTGGTCCTAACCCGGCGCGTGTGGTCATAGATCCGCAAGGTCGCCTTCCCAATGACGCGCCTGTATTACGCGCTGACGGGGCGCGGCGCATTGTCATTCAGACTGTTGAAAAACCGCGCCCTGACGGGGTGTGCGTCCTGCGCCTAGTCGCCCGGAACGGGCAGATTGATCCCGCGCAAATATTGCAGGCGCTTCACGCCGAGGGGCTTGGCTCGCTACTGATCGAGGGCGGCGGAATTACCATTGCGCGTTTTCTCGAAGCGGGGCGGCTCTCGCGGTTGCAAGTGGCCATTTCGCCCTTGCTTATCGGTGGTGGTCCGCAAGGGCTGACATTGCCGAGCCCCAGCGCCAAACTGTCAGAGGCACTGCGCCCCGAAACCCGCGCCTATTCTCTTGGTAGTGATGTCGTCTTCGACTGCGCCTTCACGCAGGCCGCCCGGCAGGCCATGAAGCCAGTTCACTTGCGTGTTGCATCAAGCGGGGCGCGATAGACCGGCACAACGGTTTCATCGCGCCAAACCATCCGTATGAAATTCTCTCGCGGAGGTAGGCGTGAATTCTCACCATAAACAATGCGCTGACACAGATATTCGTCATCATCTGATGGTTGGGACATGCCGTCTGCGGTTGAATGTCGCGGCATTTCTGGATTGATATGTCTGACGGGGTGACTTGAAGCGTATCCGTGACCATTGCGCGGATTGCGGCAGGTAGGGGTGAAAGACGCATGAGCAGAGCAACGGACACAGCTATTGCAGCGCATCTCGCGCATGTCATGGCCATTATGGGCGGTGCGATCCTGTTCGGCTTTCTGGCCATGTGGCTGAATTTTCCACTGCCATGGATGCTTGGGGCGCTGGTCTTCGCCGGAACAGTGCGTTTGTCGGGCTTTCCTGTGCGGATTCCGGTTCAGACGCGCCAGCTTGGCCAGATACTGGTGGCCAGTTCGGTTGGTCTGGCGTTTACCCCTGCTGCATTACATTTGATGGGAATGTTGGCGATGCCGATGATCCTTGCGGCAATACTGACAATCATACTGAGTTTCGGGGTCGCGGCCTTGTTGATGCGCATGGCCCATGTCAGCCCAGCGACGGCCATTCTGGCCACCTTGCCTATGGGTCCGGTTGAAAGTGCAGTGCTTGCCGCAAAACATGATGCAGCGCCGGGGCCGATCATCTTTGCGCAAACCATGCGCATTGTCCTGCTTGTGGTTCTGATCCCGCCTCTGATCGTGCTGTTGGATGGCGGCGTTGCCGATCCGGTTGCTGTGCTCAGAGGGGTCGAATGGTCCGGCACAGGGGCAGCTATACTATTTGTCTTCGGGCTGGGCGGTGCGGTGATTCTGAAACTTGTCCGCATGTCCAACCCCTTCTTTCTGGGTGGGCTGGCTGGCGGAGCATTGGCTGCGGTCTTGAATCTGCCGGTTTCCGCATATCCCTACATCGTACTTGCTGGCGCGCAGATTTTTCTGGGCACATGGCTTGGTGCGGTGATCGACCGTGATCTGTTTCGCAACGCGCGCGGCTTTCTGTCAAGCTCGGTGCTGACATCGCTATTGATGATTTTCCTATGCGTCTTGATGGGTATCGGGCTGGTCTGGATGACCGGCCAGCCCTGGCAAGTGATGGTGTTGTCGACGGCCCCCGGAAGCGTCACCGAAATGGCACTGACTGCGAAGATCCTGCAAGAGGGACTCGCAGTCGTGACCGCCTTTCATATCGTGCGTATCTTCATCATACTTCCGTTCTCTGGCCTGATCGTCGCTCAGGCTCTGAGGTTTGCCAATTGGCTTCAGATCATGCAATCAGACCAGCGCTAGCGTGTTGATTGTCGCTTTCGAAGCGCGCAACATTCATGCACAACAGACTTGTTAAGGCTTCAGGCCGCTGGCGGCAACCGCCCACGCAGGCCTTTTCTAACGTGGTCACAAATTGCTGGCCGTGCGCCCAAAGCCCAGGAAGCCGCCCAGCAGGGCCAAGACACGCTGAGTTGACGTTGCCACGGCTTGCGTTGCCATGACGATATCGCCATCAAACAGAGCAAACTCGTCCGCGTTGAACATGCCATCGGCTGTTGTCAGGTCGAAGCTGAAGACAACACGGTCATGGCTGGACCCATATGGGTGCAGTCCGGATGTCTTCGGATAGGTGCGCAGAACAAGGATTCCGCGAGGATCCGCGCGCGTATCTGCCATGCCGCCCATCATCGAGATCGCGCGCAATGCGCTGACTTTCGGCGCATCGAAGGCGATGACCTCTTCGCGACCGGCAGCGCCGAGTGCTTTGAATTTGCGCGAATCAGCAGTGATTATGATCCGGTCGCCGCCCTGAAGTGGCGGATCATTCGCCGGATGGGCAATCACGGTTTCCAGCGGACGCCGATAGACGTTGCCGCCGCGTGTGATCTGGACCTGTGGATTGGCCAGCGCAGTGTCTGCTCCGCCCGCCGCGGCGATCATGCTCGTCAGCGGCAGGTTGCGCTCGGTGAGCGGGTAGGTGCCGGGTGTGTTTACGCCGCCTACCATTTCGACCGAGTTGCGCCGCCCCTCAGTGACTTCGAGCTGAACCTGTGCGGATGGGCTGATCGATGTCAGGGCTTCCTGCAAACGTTCGCGCGCACCTTCAGTCGTCAACCCGCCGATATGTACCCGATTGACATAAGGAACAGAGACATGGCCGGATGAAGTAACAACGACATTGGCCACGTCTGCGAATGGAGAGTCACCCCCTGACAGCAGCGATGTTTCTTCTGCGTCCCAGACCCGCAAGCTGAGCCGGTCGCCCGCTGCGATACGCTGATCGGTGAGCACGGCGCCGCCTCGTGGCCAAGACGTATGCTTCAGAGCACCCGGTTCGCCCCATTGATGGTAAAGCGGCAAGCGATCACGCGTGACGATTTCAAGCACGAAACCCGCGTCATCATCATCTGCACCCTTTATGACTTCATTTTTTGTGGGAGCGCCGCGCGGCACCGCGCATCCACTCACAACTAATGCTGTGCCTGCGAATAAAAATCCACGTCTTGAAATTCCGGCGTTCAAACCGTCCCCCTTGGGCGAACCCCACCACTATCAAGCGCTTTTCCTATGGAAAGGCAGTCAGGTCAATCATCCTTGGCGCAAGATGTGCGAACTGTGGCACGATATGCGTCATTTGGTGCAGTCGTGATGCGACCGGGGCAGGCCATTGCACTGCGGCAGGTATTGGCGGCATATGTATTCACATGAAACTGCCGATTGATGATATTCTACCGGATATGAAAGCGTCACTGGCCCGCGCGGGCCGGGTGGTTTTGCAAGCCCCGCCTGGGGCAGGCAAGACCACGCGCGTGCCGCTTGCTTTGCTTGGCGATATTGACGGTCGGATTGTGATGCTGGAACCCCGCCGACTGGCCGCGCGCGCTGCTGCTGAACAGATGGCAGCGCTGATGGGCGAGAAGGTCGGCGCATGCGTAGGCTACCGCATTCGAGGTGAGACGGTTGTGTCTAGCAAAACGCGGATCGAGGTTGTCACCGAAGGCATCCTGACGCGGATGCTGCAATCTGACCCGGAACTGACCGGGATCGGAGCCGTGATTTTCGATGAATTTCACGAACGCTCTCTGACCGCTGATCTGGGTCTGGCGCTGGTCTGGGAGGTGCGTGAAGCCCTGCGTCCCGATCTGGCCGTGATCGTGATGTCAGCGACGCTGGACGCAGAACCAGTGGCAGCCTTATTGGATGCTGCGCCAGTGTTGACGGCTGAGGGCCGTGCATTTCCGGTGGAAACCCGCTGGTTGGATCGTCCGCGCCCGAAAGATACCCGGTTCGAGGGCGCTGCGGCGGCGCTGATCGAGCAGGCGCTTGCGGAATGTACAGGTTCAGTTCTGGTGTTTCTGCCCGGTGAAGGGGAAATCCGGCGTATTGCGGGGCTGCTGGATGGCCGCGTGGGGACTACGACAGTGCATCCGCTATATGGGGCGCTGCCTTTTGCAGCGCAGCGTGCGGCGATTGAACCTGCAGCGACCGGGCGCAAGATCGTGCTGGCCACATCCATTGCGGAAACATCGCTTACGATCGAGGATATTCGTATTGTGGTCGATTGTGGGCTGGCCCGGCGCGCACGGTTTGATCCGGGAACAGGTATGTCGCGGCTGGTGACAGAGCGTGTGACCCGCGCCGAGGCCGAACAGCGCCGGGGTCGTGCGGGTCGGGTTGCCGAGGGTGTATGCTACCGCATGTGGGCGCGCAGTGAGGAAGGGGCGCTGGCCGCTTTCGCCCCGCCGGAAATGCTGCGCGCTGATCTGGCCGGGCTGGCGCTGGATCTCGCGCTGTGGGGCGGCGCGCAGGATTTGCGCTTTCTCACCCCACCGCCAGAGGGCGCGCTGGCCGAGGCGCAGGCGCTGCTGCGCGCGCTTGGGGCGCTGGATGCGGGCGGGTTGATCACCGCCCATGGCCGTGCGATGGCTGCGCTGCCCCTGCATCCAAGACTTGCGCATATGCTGCTTACATCGGGGCAGGATGGGGCCGAGATGGCCGCACTGCTGTCAGAGCGCGACCTTGTGCAGGGTGGCCCGGTTGATATGGGGTTGCGGCTGGCAGCACTGCGAGACCCGCGCGGTTTTGCTGGGCGCTACAGCTATGTCCTTCACCGCCCGACGCTGGAGCGGGTGCGCGCCGAGATGCCGCGACTGAAACGGCTGGCTGGCGCTGGCACCCGCGCCTTGAGTGCCGGGCAGATGGCTGCCTTGGCTTACCCTGACCGGGTGGGACTGCGCCGCAAGGGGGACGCGCTGCGCTTTGTGCTGTCGGGGGGCAAAGGCGCGGTGCTGCCCGAAGGCGACGGAATGGCGCAAGCGCGGCTGATTGTGGTGACGGACAGCAATGGCGATCCGCGAGAAGCCCGCATCCGGCAGGCGATTGAATTGCGGGAAGCGGAGCTGCGCGAGATCTTTAGTGATCATATCGAGTGGCGCAAACTCTGTCATTGGTCGCGGCGTGACCGCCGCATCGAGGCGCGGATGCAGGAATGTTTTGGCGCGCTGGTGCTCAATGACCGCCATTGGCCTGACCCTGCGCCAGTGGAGCTGGCGCGCGCAGCCTGCGAGGGGGTGCGGGATCTGGGTTTGCCATGGTCTGCCGCCGCAAAGCGTTTTGTTGCGCGGGTGGAGTTGTTGCGTGGGCAAGGTGAAGATCTGCCTGACATGGGCGAGCGCGCGCTTCTCGATGGTTTGGAAGATTGGCTTGCGCCGCATCTGTCCGGTTGCCGCACAGCAGACGATTTGCGTGCACTTGATCTGGTGCCTGCGTTGCGTGCGATGCTGGACTGGGAGCAGGCGCAACGGCTCGATGCGCTCGCGCCTGCGCATTTCATTACACCATTGGGCAACAAGGTGGCGATTGATTACGCAGGCGAGGCTCCGCAGATCGAAGTCCGTTTGCAGGAAATGTTCGGTTTGGCCGTGCATCCGACGGTCGGGCCGAAACGATTGCCGCTGCGGGTGGTATTATTGTCGCCCGCACGCAGGCCAGTGCAGGTGACAATGGATTTGCCGGGCTTCTGGGCGAATAGCTATGCTGAGGTGCGTAAGGATATGCGGGGACAATACCCCAAGCATCCCTGGCCTGAAAACCCGTTGGAGGCTGCGCCCACGCTGCGGGCAAAGCCGCGCAAAAGCTGACGCGGCGCTGTGATGCAGGCGCTGTGTTTGAGTATTTTTGGCAAGATGAAATATGGCGTCAGACAGGCCTGAGATGGCTTGTGACCTGGCTTTCGGGGGCGATTCGCGCGATTGCGTCGGCCAGTGGTTCATAGGCGACGGACATTGTATGCGCATTGGCATGCAGGATTGTGTCGGGGGCACTGACCCAGGCGACATGGCCGCGCCAGAAGATCAGATCGCCCCGTTTCGGCGGTGTTCCTTCGGGCAAGGCAGGACCAAGGGCGCGTTCCTGAAGGTCGCTGTCGCCGGGGCAAGGGATGTCACAGGCATGAAGCGCAAGTTGCACCAGCGCTGAGCAATCAAGACCCGCATGGCTGTTGCCGCCCCAGAGATAGGGCGTGCCCAACAGCGATTCCGCCACCGCGACCGGATGCGGGGCGGCAGTCTGGCTGATATGTTGTTGCGGGATCCAGAACCCGTCATCGGTTTGCGCGAAATGACCCTTGGAGCGGGTGATCTGGATGGACGCGCCCAGAGAAAGGGTAGCATGATCGGCACTTTTGAGATCGGGCGCGGTGTAGAGATGGGTCGCGCGTACCGCGACACGATGCGTAACGGGGTGATCAGGGCACAGCGCTTTGCTGCGCAGCCAGCCGCAATAACCATTGGCTTCGGCCTGAACATAGGCCAGAGTCTCTGTCTGATCGATCACGCAGACCCGTGCGCCGCGTAAAAGCTGCCGGTCGCGTGGCCCATCGGGGCTGCGCAGCAGATCCGTCAGCGCCGCGCGCAGGCGCATCATCTGGCCCTCGCTGAAAGCGGGCGCGTCGATCTGGCCTTGCAGCCGGCTATGGGCAACGCGCCCACTGAACGGGGTCAGGCGCGGGTCGCTCACAGTGTCAGTACTTCTGGCAGGGCTTTGAGCAACGCGCGTGTGGCTTGGCCTACCCCGCCTTTGGGGCGTGCGGGTGCAGCTTGTGGCTGGTGGCCATAGATGTCGAAATGCGCAAAGCGGGGGCAGGTGTCAACAAAGCGATGCAGGAACAGTGCCGCTGTGATCGCGCCTGCCATACCGCCCGAAGGCGCATTATCCAAATCGGCGATGCCGGGTTCGATCTGTGTTTCATAGGGGGCATGGAGGGGCAGTTGCCAGATCGGGTCACGTTCCGTGGCGCTAGCCGCCATAAGGGCGCTTGCGAGTGCGGCATCCTGCGTGAAAAACGGCGCGATATCAGCACCTACGGCCACACGCGCCGCCCCAGTCAGTGTGGCCATGCAGATGATCGCATCTGGGCTTTCCTCATCTGCCAGCGTCAGTGCATCGGCCAGAACAAGGCGGCCTTCGGCATCAGTGTTGTTGATCTCGACGCTCAGACCCTTGCGCGACATCAGGATATCACCGGGGCGCATGGCATTGCCGGATACGGAGTTTTCGACCGCAGGCACCAGAACGCGCAACTGCACTGGCCAGCCTTGCGCCATGATCATATGCGCCAGCCCCATCACAGCCGCAGCGCCGCCCATATCCTTCTTCATCAGGCCCATTGACGCGCCGGGCTTCAGGTTCAGCCCGCCAGTGTCGAAACACACGCCTTTGCCCACCAGGGTCAGGCGCGGGCCTGAGTTGCCCCAGCGCATGTCCAACAGGCGCGGGCTGCGCTCAGACGCGCGACCAACGGCGTGGATCAGCGGCAGGTTGTGATAGAGCAGATCGTCGCCATAGATCACCGACGCGGTTGCCTTGTGGTCATTGGCTAATGAAAGGAAAGCTGCTTCAAGCTCTTCCGGCCCCATGTGAGAGGCAGGCGTGTTGATCAGATCGCGGGTCAGGGTTTCGCCTGCGCTGATCGCGGCGATGCGAGCGATATCCAGCCCTTTGGGCGCGATGAGTTCGGCACGGGGTGCTGCAGGGGCCTCTGGCTGCCGGAAGCGGCGGAAACTGTAGCCGCCAAGACACCAGCCAAGGGTTTCTTCCGCCAGTGCCGCTTCATCAAGCTTATGATGCAGGCGATAGCTGCCAGCGGGTAGTTTGCCACGCGCGCCACCAAGGCAGAACCGCGTCCGCGCGCGGTCTTTGTCAGTGCCGCGCCCCACGGCGGCCAGCGTGAGCACACCGTCAGAATCCGGCACCAGCGCGATCTGGCCTGATTTCGCTGCAAAGCCTGTGCTGTCCAGCCATGCGCGCACGCGCTTGGGCTGCATGTCTGTCCAGTCTTGCAGAGACTCGGCATCCACCAGATGCAGATCGACCGCGCTGCTGGTTTCATCAACGAAAGGCGCGGTCATCGGGGAGTCTGTCATTGCATAAGTCCATTCAGATGCGGTTGCGCTGCAGCCTAGACCATTGCGCGGGCGAAATGAAAGCCGATTCAGAATGTGCAAGAGCACGTCAAGCTGCGGTGGAATTGACGCCGCCGGATGCGGGGTATATCACATGCTAAAACATACAAGGAATTGAATATGACCGGGCGCGAACCGTCATCGCTGGCAGAGGAATTCTTGCCGCAAACCTTGTTGATTGCCTCCCGCGGCTATCGGCTGTCGCAATTTCGCGCGGATGCACTTGCGGGGCTGACAGTGGCAATCGTAGCGCTGCCGCTGTCGATGGCGATTGCGATTGCGTCAGGTGTCGGGCCGGAACGCGGGCTTTACACAGCCATTGTGGGCGGGTTTCTGGTGTCGCTGCTGGGGGGATCGCGCTTTCAGATCGGCGGGCCTGCGGGCGCGTTCATCGTGCTGGTCTCGGCGGCGGTGATGCAGATTGGTCTGACCGGTCTGATTCTTGCGACATTCCTGTCTGGGTTCATCCTGATTGCGATCGGCGCGTTACGGCTGGGTAACTACATCAAATTCATTCCGTTTCCGGTGACGGTCGGGTTTACGGCGGGAATTGCTGTCATCATCATTGCCAGCCAGTTGCGCGATTTTCTGGGCCTGCAACTGGACGGGCCGGAACCGGCCGAGATATTGCCCAAACTGGCCGCGATCTGGGATGCGCGCATGACGGTCGATCTGACGACGGTGGCTGTCGCGATGGGTACTGTTGCGGTGATTGCAGGTTTGCGCAAGCTGCGTCCCGGTTGGCCCGGCATGCTGATTGCAGTGATCATGGGCGGAGCATTGGCCGCACTGGGCCTGCCTGTAGAGACAATCAGCGACCGCTTTGGAGAGTTGCCACGCAGTCTGCCCGCCCCAGCCTTGCCAGGACTGAACCTTGATCTGGTCATGGCTGCGATACCTTTTGCCGTTGCCTTTGCGCTGCTTGGTGCGATTGAATCGCTTCTGTCCGCGGTGGTGGCAGATGGCATGACCGGGCAGCGGCATAAATCGAATGCCGAACTGGTAGGGCAAGGGGTTGCGAATATTGGTTCGTCCATCTTTGGTGGCTTCTGTGTGACGGGCACGATTGCACGCACGGCCACAAATGTGCGCGCAGGTAGTCACGGGCCAATCTCTGGCATGTTGCATGCCGTGTTCCTGCTGGTCTTTTTGCTGGTTGCGGCCCCGCTTGCTGGTTTCATCCCGCTGGCCTGTCTGGCCGGTGTGCTGATGGTGGTGGCATGGAACATGATCGAGAAACATGAATTCCTGTCGCTGCTGCGTGTAACGCGAGCGGATGCGGCGGTGCTGTTGATTACCTTCTTTCTGGTTGTGTTCCGTGATCTGACCGAAGGCATTATTGCAGGCACGGCGCTGGGCGGGGCCGTGTTTATCCGGCGCATGTCAGAGGCCGCGCGGATTGAAGAAGTGCCGACACCAGACACATATGATCCGTCCTCGCAACAAAGCGATGTTGTTGTTTATCGTTTGCGCGGCGCCTATTTCTTTGGTGCGGCGGCCACATTGGCGCGGACGCTGGACCGGGTGGCGGAATTGCCGCGCGTATTGATCGTCGATTTCAGCAATGTCCCGTTTGTCGATACAAGCGGCGCGCATTCCTTTGCGATTCTGGCTGACAAGTTGGCGCGACGCGAGTGCAGTCTGGTCGTCACCGGGGCGCAACCGGAGTTGCGCAAGGTCTTGCGCTCGCAGATGCGGCATCAGAAAAACGTAGCCTATCGGCCCAATATAGATGCGGCGCTGAGGGATTTTGCCAATACAGCGCCAAATCAGTCGTCTGGCATCATGGAAGAGTGATGCTCTATGATCTTCCACTCATCACCTTCCTTGCGATACACGAAGGTAAAGCGCCCGATCAGATAATGTTTGACCCCGTTTTGCGTGGTTTCAAAGCTGTAAACGCCTGAATTGATCGCGATGGGATCATATAGGCTGACATTCTGGTGAATGATCGCACCCTTCGGTTTCAGTTTCAGGAAATCTTCGAAGTAGTCCTCGACGGCGTCGGGGGTCTGGCGCACTTCCTTTGACAGTGTAGGCAAAAGCGTGGCATCCGGGGCGTATAGTGCAGATACCCGTTTGGGATCACCGCTTTGCAGCGCTTCATTCCATACATGAAAAAGCTGTGCGATCTCTCGGCGGGTGGCTTCCTTTTGTGGCATCGCGCTGCAGTCCTGCATTGATCCGGGGGAAAGGCTTGCTATCTGTCCTACATTTTCGTGACCTGCTTGACCAGACGCTAACTCATATCGCCTGGAGACCGCGTGACTGCGCCCATCGATACCGACCCGATCTGCCCACTGTGCTTGCGGCCAATCCCGGCTGATGTTCCGCAAAGCCTGCACCACCTTGTGCCGAAATTACGCGGTGGCAAAGGAGGCGCTGTTGTCTTGTTGCACCACATTTGCCACCGCGAGATACACGCAACCCTCAACGAGACGGAACTCGCACGTCAGTACAATACGGTTGAGGCTTTGCGCGATCACCCAAGACTGGCGCGCTTCGTGGCATGGGTTGCGCGGCGTCCTGCTGGGTTTTCGTCAAAGGTGCCGGGGCGCCGAAGACTGACGCGCTGATAGCATATTGTTAAACATTTGAGGCCATCCTTGACCGGTGGATGATGGATGAATGGCATGATGCTTACACAAGGCTCTGACAGGGTTATAGACAGCGCTGCGCTGCGCAATGCATCGCTGGCAAAGCGGCAGGCGCGGGTCGGGATCGTGGCAAACGCGGTGGAGGTCAAGTTGCCGTCGCATAGCCCCAGGGACGTCTGGACAAGATGGCCCAAACTGCGTTCGGCGCGTCGTCCGGGGGCGAATGTTCAAGGATTGGGGCGGTCTGATAAGGCGGATGATCCTGTGCTCAACGGAGATCTTCTCAAAGAATTTGCCTATGAGTTGCGCAAGTCGGATTCAGTTTCAGTGATCCAGGAAATGCCGGATGTGGAAATAGTGATCACCCCCGCCGAGGCACTTGCGCCGCCCTTCGACGGCGCGCGTCTGGCGATCCGGGTGGCGCTGGGCGTGCTTTGTGTCGCATTGGCTCTGGTCGGGATTTCCTTGGCACTGGGCTGACGGGACAGCGGCTTGATGTTGTGGGCCAGTCGGATTCTGCAATGCGCGGTGACTGTGCATTCATGAACATGCGCGGTTCGCCTCGCGCAGTTGCTTTCTTCGGACGAAATGACAATCTCTGTCGCAAGCTTACGGCAGATCGGAGAGTATCATGTCCATTCGTCCCACACTTGAGACACGCAAGGCGCAACCTACGATGGAAGGCGCAGGCGTGCATCTGCATCGCGCTTTCGGGTTTCATGACCCGTCAGAACTGGACCCGTTCCTTTTGTTCGATGATTTCCGAAATGAAATTCCCGAACATTATCTGCGCGGGTTTCCATGGCATCCGCATCGCGGGATCGAGACCATAACCTATGTGCTGGCCGGTGAAGTCGATCATGGTGACAGTCTGGGCAACACAGGTGTGCTGGGCGCAGGCGATGTGCAATGGATGACCGCGGGTTCAGGCATTCTGCATCAGGAAATGCCGCGCGGGAATGCCAAGGGCCAGATGCACGGGTTCCAGCTTTGGGCCAATCTGCCCAGTGCGCTGAAGATGACGGCGCCGCGATATCAGGATGTGAAATCGAAAGACATATCCGAAGTCATTGATGATGATGGCACCAAGGTGCGGGTGATCGTCGGGGAGTTCTGGGGCAAGCGCGGACCAGTTGACGGGATTGCCGCAGATCCGCAGTATCTTGATATTTCCGTTCCGCCCGGCGTGCGAAAGACGTTCAAGATCGACACGTATCGTCGCGCCTTTGCCTATGTGTTTGCCGGATCGGGTGCATTCGCCGATGCGTCGCAGCC
>SKGU01000059.1 GCA_007117255.1 Natronohydrobacter sp.
CCTTGGCCTTGGCCTGCCGGTGACAGCCAGCTATATCGTGCTGATCGTGCTGGTCGGCCCTGCGCTGCACAATGAATTCGGCATCCCGCTTCTGATCGCGCATCTGGTGGTGTTCTGGTATAGTCAGGACAGCAATGTGACGCCCCCTGTGGCCCTCGCGGGCTTTGCAGGCGCGGCAGTCGCAGGCGCGAAGCCGATGGAAACCAGCGTTCAGGCGTGGAAATTCGCCAAGGGCCTGTATCTGATTCCGCTCTTCATGGTGTTCAACCCTGAAATAATCTATGGTGGCCCACTGCCACATGTGCTTTGGACAGGCTTCACCGCTATTCTGGGGCTCGTGGCCTTTGCCGCCGTGATTGAAGGCTGGCTTTTCGGGCGTATGGACGCGGCCTCACGGATGGTGGCGATCCCGGCAATTATTGCGCTGTTCTGGCCTGACTTCACCGTCGAGGCCGTTGGTGCAGGTGTGCTGCTCGTGATCCTTGCTGTAAACTGGCTGAACACGCGAAACGCAGGGTCAAATTCAATTTAAGGCCGGGTGAGGTGAGGGTTGCAAATGAATTCGCCTGTTTTTCGGGCAGATGCACCATAGCCCCTTTACATCCCTTCACCATCCGCCTTTCATGTTGAAAAGACAGGGAGGTTCTTCCCATGGCAGAACAATATTTTAACGAGATGTATGACGGGCAGGGATTGCGTGCGCCCTACCAAATGCTCGAGGGCTGGTATCAGAACATGCCCGCAGAGATACGCGCGGTCAAACAGGCCGAAGCCGAGGGTCTGTTTCGCCGCTACGGCATCACCTTTGCTGTTTATGGCGAAGGCGGTGACCCGGATCGCCTGATCCCGTTTGACATGTTTCCCCGCGTTTTCACATCAGACGAATGGCGCAAGCTGGAGCGCGGCATCAAACAACGGGCCCGCGCGCTCAATGCGTTTCTGTCGGATGTCTATGATCGGGGCGAAATCATCCGCGCGGGTCGTATCCCAGCAGACCTGGTCTACCGAAATGAGGCCTATGAGATTGCCGTTGCCGGGTTCCGCCCGCCCTTGGGCATCTTCAGCCATATCGTCGGCATAGATCTGGTGCGCACGGGCGCAGATCAGTTCTATGTGCTGGAAGACAATTGCCGCACGCCTTCGGGCGTGTCCTACATGCTGGAAAACCGCGAAGTGATGATGCGGATGTTCCCGCATCTGTTTCAGGAAAACCGCGTGGCCCCGGTGGATGGCTATGCACGCCTGCTCAAACGCACGCTGGATTCCGTGGCGCCAGAGAAATGCGAGCGTGACCCGAAAGTGGTTTTGTTGACACCCGGTCACTACAATTCGGCCTATTACGAGCACAGCTTCCTTGCCGATCTGATGGGGATTGAACTGGTCGAAGGGCAGGATCTCTTCGTTGAGGGTGACTTCTGCTGGATGCGCACCACGGAAGGGCCACAGAAAGTCGATGTAATCTACCGCCGGATTGATGATGCTTTCCTTGATCCGCTTTGTTTCCGGCCCGATTCTGCGCTGGGCGTGCCGGGGTTGATGAATGTCTACCGCTCTGGTGGTGTAACGATCTGTTCCGCGCCGGGTGCAGGGGTGGCTGACGACAAGGCGATCTACACCTATGTCCCGGAAATGGTGCGTTTCTATCTGGGCGAGGCCCCGATTCTTGAGAATGTGCCGACATGGCAATGCGCCAAGCCGGATGAATTGAAATATGTGCAGGAAAATATCGCTGATCTGGTGATCAAGGAAGTTCATGGCTCTGGCGGTTACGGCATGCTGGTCGGGCCGAAATCCGATAAGGCCACGATCGAGACTTTCGCGGCGAAACTGGCCGCCAATCCGTCGAATTATATCGCCCAGCCGACGCTCGCGTTGTCTACCTGCCCCACCTTTGTCGAAGAAGGGATCGCACCGCGCCATGTTGATCTGCGCCCTTACTGTCTGGTCGGGCGCGATATCGAACTGGTGCCCGGTGCGCTGACGCGCGTGGCGCTGACGGAAGGGTCGCTTGTGGTCAATTCCAGTCAGGGCGGGGGAGTGAAAGATACATGGGTCATCGCGGAGGAATGAGATGCTAAGCCGCACAGCTGCCAATCTGTTCTGGATGACCCGCTATCTGGAGCGCTCGGAAACCACCGCGCGCCTGCTGGATCTGGGGTTTCGCAACGCACTTCTGCCCAATATCGGCGGCGGATTTCGCACCGAATGGAGTGCGATTTTGCAAAGCAAAGGCGCGCTTCAGGAATTTACCGACAAATATGGTGAATTGAAGCAACGCAATATCGAGAGCTTCCTGTTTTTCGACCTCGACAATCCCTCGTCTGTGGCCAGTTGCATCACGGCGGCGCGCGAAAATGCCCGTATTGTGCGCACGGCGCTGACCACACAGGTCTGGGATGCGATCAATACCAGCTTTCAGGAACTCAAAGCGCTCTCGCGGCGTGAACGGTCCTCGCTGGAAGTGCCGGAGCTGACGGACTGGACCTTGCGCACGGCGGCACTGATCCGGGGTTCGATTGCCGCGACGCAGTTGCGCAATGACGGCTATCGGTTCATGAATCTTGGCTACGCGGTCGAGCGGGCAGACAACACGGCGCGGCTTCTGGATGTCAAATACTATGTGCTATTGCCTTCGGTCGCCTATGTCGGGTCGGGTCTGGACAACTATCAATGGACCACGCTTTTGCGCGCACTTTCAGCTCACCGGGCCTATAACTGGGCCTATGGCGGCGAACTCAGCGCCACGCAGATCGCGCATTTTCTGATTCTGAACCCGAAATTTCCGCGATCTTTGCTGTCTTGCTGCGTCGAGGTAAATGAGCATCTGGACCACCTTGCGCGGATGTATGATCGCTCGACCACAGCACAGGAAGCGGCGCGCAAACTTTTGGGCGAATTGGCCGAAGCCAAGATGGCAGATGTCTTTGACGAGGGGCTGCACGAATTTCTCAGTCGCATGATCTACGAGAATGGCCGCCTCGCCGGGTGCATTGTCGACCAGTATCTAACAGGAGAAGCGCGATGATCCTGACAGTTCTGCACAAGACACGCTATGAATTCGCCGCGCCCGTTCGGGGAATAATCCAAAGCCTGCGTCTGACACCTGCGAAATGTGAGGGCCAGCGCGTTCTGGACTGGTCGATTGACGTGCCGGGCGCAACCATGAGCACGCCTTTTCGCGACGGGGCAGGGGATTACCTGCAAACCGTGTCTTTGCGTGCCGCGTGTGACAATATCGAAATCACGGTCAGCGGCAGGGTTGAGACATTTGATACAGCAGGTATTTTGCGGGGGCACCGCGAACGGGTGCCGCCAAGAGCCTATCTGCGCGGCACCATTCGGACCGAACCCAACCGCGCGATTCAGGATCTTGTCGCTGATGCACTCAAGGGGCATGAAGATGCCGCAGATCTGGACCGCGCGCACCGCCTTGCCGCTGCAGTTTCGCAGGCACTGCCCTACACACCTGGCGCCACCGATGCCCATACAACTGCGGCCGAAGCCATCACCGCAGGCGCTGGCGTCTGTCAGGATCATGCGCAGGTGCTGATTTCGTGCGCGCATCTGGCCGGGATGCCTGCCCGCTATGTGTCGGGCTATCTGAATGCGACCGAAGACAGTAGCCCACATGAGGCAAGCCACGCATGGGCCGAATTATATCTCGACGGTCTGGGTTGGGTTGGCTTTGATGCGGCCAATCAGTGCTGCCCCAATGATCAGTATATCCGACTAGGCTCCGGGCTGGATGCACAAGACGCGGCACCGATCCGCGGGCTTGTTTCGGGGGGCAGCGCGGAATCGCTTGATGTCAGCGTTGAAATAGCTGCACAAGAGCAGCGCCAGCAACAGTAACTCGCTCTTGTCTGGCACGCGGATGGGCGATACGAAAGCGCTCTTGGTGTCAGGGAACGGACAAGATGACCTATTGTGTTGGGCTGCTGCTGAATGCCGGGCTGGTGATGTTGTCGGACACGCGCACGAATGCGGGGCTGGACAATATCTCCACCTATCGCAAGATGTTTACCTTCGAAGAGCCGGGCGAACGTGTCATCGTGATGATGACAGCGGGCAATCTTTCCGTGACGCAAACCACGCTTGCGCGCCTGACCGAAGCGATCTCGGCACCTGAAGCGTCTGCATCCACATCGATCATGCAGGCCGAAAACATGCTCGACGTGGCCACTATGGTAGGGGATATGTTGTCGCATGTGACGGCTGAAACCAAGGCGCGCATGGACCGCATGAACCAGAGCGCCGGCGCGTCAATGATCGTGGCGGGCCAGCGCAAGGGCGGTCGGATGCGCCTGTTTCTAATCTATCCCGAAGGCAACTTCATCGAGGCGACTGAAGACACGCCCTATCTGCAGATTGGCGAGCATAAATATGGCAAGCCCATTCTGGACCGCGTGATCGAAGCTGATACGCCCCTGGATGAGGCGCGCAAAGCAGTGCTCTTGTCAATGGATTCGACCCTGCGCTCTAATCTGAGTGTGGGCATGCCGCTGGATCTGGTGATTATTGAAAAAGACGCTCTGTGCATTGCGGAGAAGCGCCGGATTGAACCCAATGACGAGGACTTTGCCGCGATGTCGGCCGCCTGGTCGCAAGCACTGAAAGATGCTTTCGTCCAGATCAGCTAAGATCAGGTATCGGGTGGGGCTTGGGCGAGTTCCTGCGCCAGAAACCGCTCGAACGCATCAAGGTTGACCGCTTCGAACTGACCGAACGCCTGCATCCAGATGCTGGCCTCTCGCAGGGCATCGGGTTCCAGCTTGCACCATTTCACGCGCCCGCGCTTTTCCTGACTGATCAAACCGGCACTGGCCAGAATGCCAAGATGCTTGGAAATCGCGGCGAGTGACATGGCAAACGGCTCTGATACATCAGTGACGGCCATGTCATCTTCCAGCAGCATACCCAAAATGGCACGCCGTGTCGGATCGGCGAGTGCCATGAAGACCTGATCAAGCGAGGGCGTGGGCGAGCTATGCATTTCGTTGTTCTTGCCCGTGCCGGAAAGAAGGTCAACTCTTTGGTTGAATATGCTGCAAATGCGAAATTGATCTGTGTGGCTGGCCTCAAAAGCAGGCGGTTTGAGAAAATATCATTTTAAACAATGCCTTAATGATGTTCTGTGGTGGCGATATCACGCTTGACTCTGTCCCCCCTCCTTTCTAGTTTCCGCTCAACTTGCAGCCGGGGGTGGCAGGCATGGCCGAACGGGACGACCTGGAGCGACTCCGCGCGCTTGACGAGCGGATCGCGCAGGCCAAGGCCGGGCTTGAGCCGCCGAAAGCTGCGCAGGATCATCATTCGATGGCTCAGGTGGGCTGGCGTATGGTGACAGAACTGGTGGCCGGTCTGGGCATCGGTGCGGCGATTGGATACGGGCTGGATGTGCTGTTTGGCACTTTGCCGTTGTTTCTGGTCGTTTTGACATTGCTGGGCTTCGCGGCCGGGGTGAAAACGATGCTTCGATCCGCCCGCGAGTTCGAGACACATGACGACGCAACCCGGCACAACGCGGGTGCGGAACAAGGGGACGACGGACGTGGCAGGTGAAAGCGGTCTTGCAATCAAGCCTATGGACCAGTTCGAG
>SKGU01000038.1 GCA_007117255.1 Natronohydrobacter sp.
CATTCGGGCCAAGCAGGCCGAAAATGCTGCCTGCCGGGATGGTAAGATCAACGCCCTTGAGCGCCTCCTTGCCGGGTGCGCCCTTTTGCCCGGCATAGGTCTTGCGCAAGTCTCTGACTTCGATGGCGTGCTCTGACACTGGCTTTTACCTCTTTATCTGCTGGGAACCGCGCGTGGCAAGCATTGGCGAGTGCTTGCCCTGCGTGGCAAATTCAGTATGGTGCACCTGATGTAATGCAGCCCAATCCTGCCGACAAGGAACCCTGCCCCCATGAGCGCCGCCCCTTCGCAATTCCCCGCCCCTGAAACCGAAATCGTATCTGCAATGCGCGTGTGTTGCGACGGGGGCGAAGGGGCACTGGGACACCCACGCGTCTGGCTGTCGCTGAGCCATGAAACCGGCATGGTCGAATGTCCCTATTGCGACAAGCGATTCATCCACCGCGACTATGCTGAAAGCAGCGCTGCAAGCTGAGTGACGCGCGGAATATCTGTAGGGTGCGTGCTTGCACGCACCTCTTTGCAGGGGGCGGTGCGTGCAAGCACGCACCCTACAAAATCCCGTCAGGCTGACACTTGCGTCAGCCGCACTGCCTTGCTTCCGGCGCCCCTGACCCACCCCACAGAAAGACATGCGCATGAATTTCGGCAAAGGCCACCACCTGCATCTGATCGACGGCTCGGCCTATATTTTCCGCGCCTATCACGCACTGCCGCCACTCACGCGCAAATCTGACGGGCTGCCCGTGGGTGCCGTCGCGGGGTTTTGCAACATGCTCTGGCGGTATCTGGGCGAAAATGGCGCAAGCACCGATGCGCCCACCCATGCTGCCGTGATCTTCGACTATTCGTCCAAGACCTTCCGCAACGACATCTACAATCTCTACAAGGCCAACCGCCCTGAACCGCCCGAAGACCTGCGCCCGCAATTCCCGCTGACCCGCGACGCCTCGCGCGCCTTCAACCTCGCCACAATCGAGATCGAGGATTTTGAAGCCGATGACATCATCGCCACACTGGCACGCCAGGCCCGCGAAGCGGGTGGGCGCGTCACCATCATCTCATCGGACAAGGATCTGATGCAGCTCGTCGGCGGCGGCGTGGAAATGCTCGATGCGATGAAAAACAAGCTCATCGGCGTGGATGAGGTGCGCGAAAAATTCGGCGTCGGCCCGGAGCGCGTGGTCGATGTGCAAGCGCTCGCAGGCGATTCGGTCGACAATGTTCCCGGCGCACCCGGCATTGGGATCAAGACCGCAGCGCTGCTGATCAATGAATATGGCGACCTGGAAACCTTGCTGGCACGCGCGGAGGAGATCAAGCAGCCCAAGCGCCGCGCGGCGCTGATCGATAATGCCGAACTGATCCGCATCTCGAAACGGCTGGTCTTGCTGGATGACCAGACGCCGCTGGATTTCACCCTCGATGATCTGGAAGTGCGCGCACCGGACGCGCAGGCGCTTCTGGACTTCCTCAACACGATGGAATTCCGCACCCTGACCCGCCGCGTGGCCGAGCATTTCGACACCGAGCCCCCCGCTGCGCCCAGCTTGCCCACCGCACCCGATACGCCTGCGCAGGCTGAGACCGAGACCCCGGATTTCAAAGCCGCCGACTATACCTGCATTCGTGATCTGGACACGCTGAAGGCATGGATCACCGAGATCGAGGACATCGGCCATGTCGCGGTCGATACTGAAACCACCTCGCTGGATGAAATGCGCGCCGATCTGGTCGGCATCTCGCTCTGCGTCACACCCGGTCGCGCGGCCTATATTCCGCTACAGCACCGCGCGGGTGGGGATGATCTTTTCGGGGCGAGCAAACTGGTCGAGGGGCAGTTGCCCTTGGAGCAGGTGCTGGCTCTGCTCAAACCCGTTCTCGAAGACCCTGCGATCCTGAAAATCGGGCAGAACATGAAATATGATGCCAAGATTTTCGCAAATCTTGGGCTCACAGTCGCGCCAATCGATGACACGATGCTCATGTCCTACGCCCTGCATGGCGGGTTGCACGGGCATGGGATGGATACGCTCTCGGACCGTTACCTGAACCACCAGCCCATCGCGATCAAATCGCTTCTGGGCAGCGGCAAATCCGCCATCACCTTCGATCTGGTCGCGATTGACCAGGCCACCCCCTACGCCGCCGAAGATGCCGATATCACCCTGCGCCTGTGGCAGATGTTCAAGCCGCGTCTGCATGCCACCCAGGTCACGCGGGTCTATGAGACGCTGGAGCGCCCGCTTGTGCCGGTGCTGGCGCAGATGGAACGCACGGGCATCAAAGTGGACCGCGACGTACTCTCGCGCATGTCAAACGCATTCGCGCAGAAAATGGCGGGGCTAGAGGCCGAAATCCACGAACTTGCCGGCGAAAGCTTCAATGTCGGAAGCCCCAAGCAACTGGGCGAAATCCTGTTTGACAAGATGTCACTGGAGGGCGGCAAAAAAGGCAAGACCGGAGCCTATGCAACAGGGGCCGATATCCTTGAAGACCTGGCCGCCGAAGGCCATGACCTGCCTGCCCGCGTGCTCGATTGGCGGCAGTTGTCCAAGCTGAAATCCACCTATACCGACGCGCTACAGGACCATATCCACCCCGACACGGGCCGCGTGCATACAGCTTATGTGATTACCGGCGCAGTGACGGGGCGGCTGGCCTCGACCGATCCGAATCTGCAGAATATCCCGATCCGGTCTGAAGAAGGCCGCCGCATCCGCACCGCTTTCATCGCGGAAAAAGGCTGCAAGCTGGTGGCGCTGGACTATAGCCAGATCGAATTGCGCATTCTGGCGCATATCGCGGGCATCGACAGTCTGAAAGCGGCCTTCCGCGACGGCCAGGATATCCACGCCATGACCGCATCCGAGATGTTCAATGTGCCCATGGCCGAGATGACGCCAGAGATCCGGCGTCAGGCCAAGGCGATCAATTTCGGTGTGATCTACGGGATTTCGGGCTTCGGGCTGGCGCGCAACCTGCGCATCCCGCGCGCCGAGGCACAGGGCTTCATCGACCGCTATTTTGAGCGCTTCCCCGGCATCCGCGCCTATATGGACGACACTGTGGAATTCGCCAAACGCGAAGGCCGGGTCGAGACACTGTTCGGTCGGCGCATCCACACACCGGAAATCAACACCAAAGGCCCCGGCGCGGGTTTTGCCAAGCGCGCGGCGATCAACGCGCCGATACAGGGCACCGCCGCCGATATCATCCGCCGCGCGATGATCCGCCTGCCCGATGTCATCAAGGGTCTGCCCGCAAAAATGCTGTTGCAGGTGCATGATGAACTGGTCTTTGAGGTGACCGAGGATGCTGTCGAGGATGTCATCGCCGAGGTGCGCGCCGTCATGGAAGCTGCGGCAGAGCCGGTGGTCAAGCTGTCGGTGCCGCTGGTCGTGGATGCAGGCACGGGCGACACCTGGGCCGAAGCGCATTGACGTGAGGCCGCATTGAGTATTTTGGGCAAGATGAAACCACCGGTCAGAGGAGGCTGAAAGCGTCCACATCGACCATGCCGTGATCGGTAATTTTCAGATGCGGGATCACTGGAAGCGCGATGAAGGCGAGTTGCAGGAATGGCTCTTCAAGCGTCACCCCCAGCCCCCGCGCCGCGTCGCGCAACGCAGTCAGGCTGGCATGAACGGCCTCATAAGGGTCAAGTGACATCAGCCCTGCAACAGGCAGCGACAATTCGGCAAGTACATGCTCGCCATCTGCAACGACGAAACCGCCTTCGATCTGCGACAGGCGATTGACCGCCCGCGCAAGCGCGTCGTAATCGACACCGACCGCCACGATATTGTGGTGATCATGAGCGACAGTGGCGGCGATAGCCCCTTTTTGCAGCCCGAATCCGCGCACAAAGCCAGTGGCGATATTGCCGTTCTTGCCATGACGCTCGATCACGGCCACCCGTGCGAGATCGCGCGCCGGGTCGGGGCGCTTGTCGCCATCCTGATGCGTGATCGCTTCGCGCAGATGTTCAGTGATGATCTTGCCTTCCAGAATGCCGATCACCGGGGTGTCGGGGCTTGGGTCCAAGCAGCGGAAATCCTTGGCCGTGACCTGTGGCGCACGCACGGACTGGCGCGCGACAGGCTCGATCAGCTTGCGCGCGCCAAAGGCCGCCTCGCCCACCACCTGCCCACCGCAAAGCACCAGCGAGGCGCGGCACTGTGCCAGATCCGGCAGCGCCACGATATCGGCGCGTTTACCCGGTGCGATCTGGCCGCGATCCTTCAGGCCGAAGGCTTCTGCCGCCGATAGTGTCGCGGCACGGTAGACCGCCAAAGGGTCGCATCCCAGCGCGATCAGCGAGCGGATCATGTGGTCCAGATGGCCATGTTCGGCAATATCCAGCGGATTTCGGTCATCGGTGCACAGGCACATATAGGGCGCGGTCACTGGCGTCAGCAGGGGGGCCAGCGCGACCATATCCTTGCTGACCGAGCCTTCGCGGATCAGGCAGCGCAGCCCCTTTTGCAGCTTTTCGCGCGCCTCGTCAGCAGAAGTGGATTCGTGCTCAGTGCGGATGCCCGCTGTCACATAGGCGTTCAGGTCACGCCCGGCAAGAAGCGGCGCATGTCCGTCGATATGGCGGCCTTCAAACGCGTGCAGCTTGGCCATGCAGCCGGGATCGCGATGGATCACACCGGGGAAATTCATGAATTCAGCCAGGCCGATCACCTGTGGATGATCCGCCCGCGCCAGCAGATCGTCGGCATCGAGCGCCGCGCCTGCGGTTTCCATATGGGTCGAGGGCACGCAAGACGAGAGGTTCACCCGGATATCCATGACCGTGCGGGTTGACGCGTCGAGGAAATAGCGGATACCCGCGCTACCTGCGACATTGGCGATTTCATGGGGGTCGCAAATCGCCGTCGTCACGCCGCGCGGGGCGACGCAGCGGTCGAATTCAAACGGTGTGACCAACGAGGATTCGATATGCAGATGCGTGTCAATGAAACCCGGAACCAGCGTCTGGCCGGGCAGATCAATCACCTCGCGCCCCTCATAGCTAGCGCCGATGCCGACAATCACACCTTCCGCAATGGCCACATCGCCTGCAATCCGTGCGCCGGTCACAGTGCACAGCACCTCGGCCCCGCGCAGGACCAGGTCGGCAGGCTCTTCACCGCGCGCTATGGCGATACGTGTCTCAAGGCTCATCTTGCCCCCCCTTGCTGGATCGTCAGAGCACTGTGACGCGCTGACCAGACCGAGGCAAGGGTCAGTCCGGCAGATCTGTCAGCGCGCGATCATAAAGGGCATAATCTTCAGCAAAGCGCGCTTGCAGGCGGGTTTGCAGCTCAGCCGACAGGCTGACCGGCCAATCAGGCGAAACATTTTCACGCGCCAATGTGATGGATGTCTGCAAACGCGCCTCCAGCCACGTCACGAAAGCAGACATGGCATCATAGCGGAACAGCAAATCCACTGTGCCACCGGTCTTCGGCTGGGTCAGAAACCGCGCCTGCCGCCCGACAGCGGCGAATGCGGGTTGCGGATCTGACAGATAGCCTTCGACAAAGGCATCAAAGCTCATGCCGCGGGTGCTGCGCGGGGTGCCGTTCA
>SKGU01000215.1 GCA_007117255.1 Natronohydrobacter sp.
CCATCAGACAGATCGCCAGCACCATGTTGATTTCCGACAGCACTTTGACGCCGCCATCCAGACCGCGCAGCACTGAAATCAGCGCCAGCCCGGTGATGATGGCGATCAGGATGACCGAGAAAGTCACAGTGTCATTGATCCCGTCAATGCCGAAGACATAGCCGATACCTGCGGATGCCTGCTGCGCCCCGAAACCCAGCGATGTGGCCAGCCCGAAGAGCGTGGCAAACACGGCAAGGATATCGATGATATGCCCTGGCCAGCCCCAGATCCGCTCGCCGAAGATCGGGTAGAAGATCGACCGCACGGTCAGTGGCAGACCCTTGTTATAGGCAAACAGCGCAAGGCTCAGGGCAACCACTGCGTAAATCGCCCATGGGTGCAGGCCCCAGTGATAGATCGTGGCGGCCATCGCGGTCAGGCGCGCGGCCTCGACTGTGGCAGGGTCGGCCAGCGCGCCATCCACGATGCCGATATCACGGCTCAGCGGTTGATCGCCCCACGGCGTGCCGAAGTAATAGGCAGGCTCCAGCACCCCGAAGAACATCAATCCGATACCCATGCCAGCAGCAAACAGCATCGCAAACCAGCCAAGATAGCTATAATCGGGCGTTGCATCTGCCCCACCGATGCGCACCTTGCCCAAAGGCGAGACCAGAATGCCCAGACAGACCAGCACGAAGATATTGGCCGCCATCAGCAGGAACCAGTCAAAGGTCGATGTCAGATAGCCGCGCATAGCGCCGAGGGCTGGACCGACCGAGTCCTGAAAAGCCAGTGTGATGATGACAAAAGCCACCACGACAATCCCTGAAATCGCAAAGACCGGGTTGTGAATATCCAGCCCGAAGGGCCCGATTTTCGGTGTTATGTTGTCTTGACCGATCTCGTAATCGGTCTCGATGATATCGGACGCACCCTCAGGTTCTGGCAGCGCTTCTTCCGCTGCATCCTCAGGGGTGTTGTCTTCGAGATTCGACATGCGTGTCTCCCGTTTTGTTGTTTTCGACCGTAACTCAGGTGGGGCCGCCGGTCAGCGCACCAGAAACACCGAAGCCTCGCTATGCGCCGCGATCGTGTCACCATGCCCAGCCCAGATGTAATCCGTGACATTGGGTGCGTGGGTCTGCATGATCACCAGATCGCCGCCAAGGTCTTTGATCGCTGAAAGCAATGTCTTGTCAGTATCGACAGACGGATCATGGCTGACATAGGCCTTGGCGCTGCTATTGAGCCCGTGCGCGGTGCCTTGCTCTGCGGCAAAGGCATCAAGTTTGCGCTCGAACTCCTGCGGTGTATGCGCAACCGGGCTTGGTGCAGACCCGGTGACACCGACAAAGCAGATTTCTGCGTTGAAATGCGTCGTCAGATCAATTGCGATCTTCAGCGCTTTTGCGAGTTGGTCGATATGTGTCAGATCGACCGGAAAAATAACTTTCCGATACATGGTCCCTCCGTTGTTTTGGGGGCGTTTTGTCTTGATGGAGCGCCAAGCTAACACGGACCTGTGAGTGGAATGCAACCCCTGCGGCGCGAAATGTCTCATTTGCGACATATCAATGTCGCCAAACGCCACTGGCTCTGGGATGCGTGCAATGCTAGCTGTCGGCTGTCTGGATAAACAGGGAGAACCACATGGAGCTGGGAATCGCCGGAAAACGCGCGCTTGTCTGCGCTTCGTCGAAGGGGCTGGGGCGTGGCTGCGCACGCGCCTTGGCCGCAGAAGGGGTGCATCTTGTTCTGAACGCCCGCGGGCGTGATGCGCTGGAACAAACAGCGGCCGAAATCCGTGACGCGTATGGGGTCGAAGTCATAACGGTTGCTGCAGATATCACCACCGAGGACGGGCGCGCGCAGGTTTTGGCGGCCGCCGGGGATGTTGATATCCTTGTCACCAATGCTGGTGGCCCGCCGCCGGGGATGTGGAGCGACTGGACCCGCGACGATTTCGTCGCCGCGCTGGACGCCAATATGCTGACCCCGATTGCGCTGATGCAGGCTCTGATGCCGGGCATGATCGCGCGCGGCTGGGGGCGGGTGGTCAATATCACCTCTGGTTCCGTCAAGGCGCCGATCCCTGTGCTGGGCCTGTCCAACAGTGCGCGCGCAGGTCTGACGGGCTTTGTGGCGGGCACTGCGCGCCAGGTCGCGGGCAAGGGGGTGATCATCAACAACCTTCTGCCGGGCATCCATGACACCGACCGCGCTGCGGCACTGGACGGGGGCGTTTCCAAGGCCGAAGGGATCAGTATGGATGAAGCGCGCAAGAAACGCGAAGCGACCATTCCGGCAGGCCGCTATGGCACGGCAGATGAGTTCGGTGCAGCCTGTGCGTTCCTTTGCTCGCAGCATGCGGGCTTCATGGTCGGGCAGAACCTGTTGCTGGATGGCGGCGCGATCAACGCGACACTCTAGCGATTATTCTGCGCGAATCATGCACCAAAGGTACTGTCGTGAATGTGTCGATATGTCGGGCATGACGGGCTGGTCTTGGCCCAAAGGCCGAAATGGCGCGCAAGTGGCTTGTTTTTGAGTATTTCTTCGCAAGCCATTTGCGCCTATAGTTGCGACATAAAAACAGGGGCCTGCCAAAAAGGCACCCATCGGCGATCCGGGGGGATGACAAGATGATCCGTTCTGAACTGATCCAGATTATTGCGGATGAAAATCCGCATCTCTACCAACGCGACGTGGAGCGGATCGTGAATACGGTCTTTGGCGAAATCACCGAAGCCCTTGCACGGGGTGAACGTGTTGAACTGCGCGGCTTCGGGGCGTTTTCCGTGAAGAAGCGGGACTCGCGCATCGGGCGCAATCCGCGCACAGGCGAGAGTGTCGCGGTCGAAGCCAAGGCCGTGCCCTTTTTCAAGACCGGCAAGCTGTTGCGGGACCGGTTGAACGGACTGGAGGATTGAAGCCCAATGATGGCTTATCTGCGTTATGCTTTCGCCGCACTTGTTGCGGCAGTTTTTGTGATTGTCGCACTTGCCAACCGCGCGATGGTCGAGGTCAAGATCCTGCCCGACACGCTGGCCGCGTTGTTTGGCTTCAATTTCAGCCTGTCGATGCCGCTATTCGTGCTCTTGGGCGTCGCGATCGGTGCGGGTCTTCTGTTGGGGTTCATCTGGGAATGGTTCCGCGAACATGGCATCCGGGCCGAAGCTGCGCGGCTGCGTCGCGAACAGGCGGCCATGCGCAGTGAGCTGAAGCGGGTGGAAAAGATCGCTCCGCAGGCGCGCAAGGACGATGTGCTGGCGCTGGTCGACGGGAGCTGATCGGTTTCAATGTCGTCACGGGTTGCAGTGAAAATCTGCGGGCTGACCAGTCCGCAGACTGTCGAATGGGCTGTTTCGGCGGGGGCGGCCTATGTCGGCTTCGTCAGCTTTCCCCGCTCGCCGCGCCATTTGTCGCATGATGAGATTGCGGCGCTGGCACAAGCTGTGCCTTTTGGCGTGGCCAAGGTCGCCTTGACTGTCGATGCTGATGACACCGCGCTCGACGCCTTGCTTGCGGCAGCAGCCATTGATGTTCTGCAATTGCACGGCCATGAAAGCCCGACGCGGGTGGCCGAGGTCAAGGCGCGTTATGGCCTGCCGGTGATGAAAGCTGTGGGGGTTGCCGATGCAGAGGATCTGGCAGCGCTCGACAGTTACCTGCCGGTGGCGGATATGATCTTGCTGGATGCAAAACCGCCCAAAGGGGCCGATCTTCCGGGCGGCAATGGGCTGGCTTTTGACTGGCGCCTGATTGAAGGACGGGACTGGTCAAAGCCCTGGATGCTGGCAGGTGGCCTGACGTCCGACACTGTGGCCGAGGCCATTCGATTGACTGGGGCGCGGCAGGTGGATGTCTCATCGGGTGTGGAAAGCGCGCCGGGCATGAAAGACCCGACGCGCATTGCCGCCTTCATCCGCGCGGCGCAGGCCGCGCGGGGTTAAGGCAGGCTCAGTCCATTGCAGGCATGACGGTAATGTCGCGCAAGGTCACGTCCAGCCCATCGATTTCCCATGAATTCGTGACCATGCCTTCAGCCAGCGAAATCGTGTGCAAACCACCATTGGCCGCGATCCAGCCCGTGTTCATGCCCTCAGCATCGGTGACGATATCAAAGGCAATCGGGCCGTCCAGCATGACGCCAAGCTCTCCGATCATGACATTGGTGCCATCATTCGGGGCGGTTTGCTGAAGCAGGGCGGAACGCTCGGTATCGATATTGAACATCGAGGTCGAGTCAGGCCGCCCGAAGCTGTTGGAATAGGCCGTACCGCCGACCATGGGCGTGCCCATCGCATCATCTTCGAAATGCAGCTCGCCATCCACCATCGCTTCGCCTGTCGACAGGTTGATGCGGTGGTTGGTTGTGCCAGACATGAAACGCAGGGCATCGGCGGCGGGATTGATGTCCACGATCACCGCATCACCGTCAGTGATATCCATGCCTGCGCTCATCTCGACGATCAGTTCCCAGGAGCCGGTTGCGGCATCCAGCGCGACAACTTCAAAGTCTTGCGTGACAGCGATCAACTGATCTGTCGCGGGGCGATAATCAATGCCGTGCAGGCGGCCATCGTAATCGACGTCCTGCATGCCTGTCACCTGACCTGTTTCCAGATCAATCATGACCAGCGTTCTGTCGCCGGCAAGGCCAATAGCTGTATCAGCAAGCACCGGGGCGGTCATCAGCGCGGCAAGACTGGCGGAAACTGCAAGGGTTTTCATAAGTAAGCTCCATTGGTTATTGGCCTTTTCAGACCGGTGCCAAGGGAACGGTTGATAACGCGCAGAAGTTTCGAAAAACGTGATAACGCTTTCGTGTACGGTCCGGGACGCGCGTTCTGGCGCTGTGCTAACGCATGGCACCTGCGACCTGCAAGCGCCTGTCATCGACGGCGGCTTCTGTCTGCGCCGGGCATTGGGTGGACAGCCTTGGTGCTTGCAGGCTCAGTAGGGCTTCCAGCCCAGCGTTGCACTCGATCAGTTCGGACAGATACACCTCATCCAGCGCGCTATAGAAGGCTTCGACCGCGCGCGACAGATGCGGGCGCATCACGCAATGCGCCTTTAACGGGCAAGTGTTCTTGGTCGAGAAGCACTCGATAAAGGGCAAACCAGATTCGAACGCCCGAAATACGGCGCCAACGCTGATAGAGGATGCGGCGCGCGCCAGATGAAAGCCGCCATGCCGACCACGCTGCGTGGTGATGAACCCTTCCTGCGCAAGCCTGTTGATCACTTGTGCCAGATGGTTTTCAGACGCATTGACGGCCAGTGCGGCGTCTTGCTTGCGCACAAGGCTGTCATTGTTGACTGCGCAGAACATCAATGTGCGCAGGGCCAGATTGGTTCGGGTCGTCAGCCGCATGTTCTTGTCTCCACAGCGCTTATCTGGATTATTCTGGTCTTGGGCGTGTCTTGCATGCCCTGATGAAAATCATTTCCCTGATGTGCAGAATATAACGCCGGATCACATCGCAGCATTGATCCTGATCAAACCAGACTGCTCCGCCTTGGGCCATAATGTCGCAATCGCGATTGCATCTTTTGTTTGATCTGGATCAAAGATTGTGAAATTGCTATA
>SKGU01000279.1 GCA_007117255.1 Natronohydrobacter sp.
GGGGGTTTGAGGGGTCAGAGGAATTTCCGCGCCTCTGCTTCGGTCTGCAACACCATATCAAGCACCAGCGCGGCAGGGTCAAGATTGACTGCGCGCCCGTGACGCGCCCGCGCGCCCAGCGATTGCGAGAGTGTCGCATAGGTGCGCGCCGCCCCGTCATGGGGGCAAAGCCGCGCAAATAGCGCGGCTTCCCCCGGCACGGCCTCTGGCGGCGGGCCGGAAATTCCCGCGCGCGCAAGCCGTGCCATGAACAGATCATGCAAGCCAAGGATCATCGCAAAGCGCGTGTCATTGGCCTTGCCGGCAGCAGATTCGGCCAGTTTCAGCGCGCGTGCCCGGTCGATCCGGGGAATGCCTGCGTAAAGCGCCACAAGCGCTGCATAGATTTCCGCACCGCCCCCCTGCGCCAGTGTCACCGCCGCCCCGACCGACCCGCCGGACAGTTGTGCCAATGCCGCACTGTCGCCCTCAACCCCCACCTGCGCCAGTGCAGCGGCGAAATCATCACCCGCCAGCGGGGCAAGCCGCAGATCGCGGCAACGCGAGCGGATCGTGGGCAAAAGCCGCGAGGGTTGATGCGCCACCAACAGAAGGATCGCGCGGTCCGGCGGTTCCTCCAGCGCTTTCAGCAGCGCATTGGCGGCATTGGCATTCATCTCGTCGGCGGCATCTATGACCACCACGCGCCGCCCGCCATCAGGGGCCGAAAGTCCGAAAAACCCGTGCAGTTTGCGCATCACATCGACCGTGATGTCGCGGCGCAGATTGCCCTTGTCATCCAGCCCCCGGCGGATCACCAGAAGCCCCCCGTCCGCGCCCGCGCGCACACGCCGCGCAACCGGATGATCTTCAGCAATATCAAGGCTGTCGGGAGGCGGGGTGGCGAACATGCCGCCATCACCTTGCGGTGTGGCCAGCAAAAAGCGCGCAAGTTTCCACGCCAGTGTCGCCTTGCCCACCCCGCGCGGGCCGGAAATCAGCCAGCCGTGATGCATGCGCCCGGAATTATGCGCCTGTAGGAAAGCCGCCTCTGCCGCCGCTTGCCCGTAGAGCTGAAGCGTTTCGCGCGGATGCGGCGCACCCTCGATCTGATCGGGGATCTTGGACAGGTCGAGATCGCTCATGCCATGGCCCGTAACTGCGCCTCCAGCCGTGCAGCAACGTCAGTTGCCACCGCATCGGGTGCATGCGCGCCATCAATCAGCTGTATCCGGTCGGCATTGACGCGGGCAAGGTCCAGAAATCCCGCGCGCAGCGCCTTTTGAAAGCCAAGCCCCAGTTCCTCGAACCGGTCCTCGCCCGATTGCCGCGCTAAGCCGCGCGCCAGCGCTGTTTCCGGGTCCATATCGATCAGGAAGGTCAGATCAGGCTCGATCCCGATGACCAGATCATGCAGCCGATCGACCAGAGGGCGCAGGCTGGCGCGGGCCGCGCCCTGATAGACACGGGTGGAATCCGCGAAACGGTCAGTGATCACGATCTTGCCTGCTGCCAGTGCCGGACGGATGGTCTTTTCCACATGGTCACGCCGCGCGGCATTGAACAGCAGGATTTCGGTTTCCGCCGACCAGCGGTCGGGGTCGCCCTCGACCAGCAGGCGCCGGATTGCTTCGGCCCCGTCCGAGCCGCCGGGTTCGCGTGTCAGCACCACCTCAAGTCCCTGCGCGCGGCAATAATCGGCCAGCGCGCGCGCTTGCGTGGATTTTCCGGACCCGTCAATTCCCTCGAAGCTCACAAAAAGGCCAGAGCGTTGCGCATCCTGCATCGGTTAGTTCATCGCATCGCGTGCGCGGCCCATGACCATGCCCGCCAGCCGCCGGGCTGAAGCCTCTGCGCGCACCCGAAAGCCGCCTTCGGCCACATCCGCACCCGCCAGCAGCGGCAAGCGCGTCTCGCCCATATCAGGCACATCGACGACGACATGGCCAACCACCTCGCCTGCAACGATAGGCGCGGGCAGGGGGCTGTCATAGACGACTTTCGCGGGCAGATCGCGCTGCGCCAGTGCCGGGATCAGGATCTCCGAGCTTTCACCCAGCACCAGCGGCACGGTCTTTTCTGCCCCAAGCCAGACCGGCGCTTCGGCCATCACATCTCCCGGCGTGCCCAGCGAAACCTTGGCGAATTGCCGGAAGGCCCAGTTGATGATCGCTTCGGCTTCCTGCACACGCGCGCGCTCGCTGTCCAGCCCGCCAAAGGCAAAGACGATCCGGCGGTCTGCCTGCTGAACCGAACCGGTCAGCGAATAGCCCGCTTCCGAGGTGAACCCCGTCTTCAACCCGTCCAGCCCCACGCCTGCATTCAAAAGCGGCACCCGGTTTTGCTGCGTGATGCCGTTCCAGGTGAATTCACGCTCGGACAGATACGGATAATATTGCGGATAGGTCTCGATCAGGTGCTGCGCCAGAATGCCCAGATCGCGCTTAGACATGCGATGGTTTGGGTTCGGCCATCCAGAGGCATTGGCAATCGTGGTGTTGCGCATACCCAGTTCGCGTGCGCGCCGTGTGGCCATGGTGGCAAAGGCATCTTCGGTCCCGGCCAGCCCTTCGGCAACGACGACGGTGGCATCATTGCCCGACAGAACAGCAATGCCACGGATCAGGTCTTCGGCGGTGGGGCGGTCGCGCAATTCCAGAAACATGCGCGAGCCACCCATCGCATGTGCGCGCTCGGACACAGTGAAGGTGGTGTCCAGCGTCATGCGCCCGTCTTCCAGCGCCTCGAACAGCATCAGAAGTGTCATCAGCTTGGACATGGATGCAGGCGGCAGCGGGATATCCGCTGCCTTGTCCATCAGCACTGTACCCGTGGTCAGATCGCGCACATAGGCCGATGTGGCCCGCGTCTCGAACCCGCCCACAGCCTGCGCCCAGGCCGGGGCACCAAGGCCAAGAGCGATCACTGCGCCGGTTGCGACGGATGTGACTGCATGTCGAGTGGTCTTGCGCGTGAAAGCCTTTTGCATGTGGGGCCTCCTTCTCAGATGTTAGCGACGCACGGGATAGGCGTCATTGAAGCCCAGAGATTTCACCCGCGCAAGGTTCTGGCGCAGATCAGCTTGCGTGGCAGCTGGTCCGACGATGACGCGCCAGAATTCGTTGCCCTGTGCGCGGCCTGTGACGACCCGCGCTGTCAAACCGGCCCCGCGTGCCATGGATTCAGCGTTGCGCGCATTGGCTTCCACACTGAAAATGCCCAACTGGATGAAGGGCTGTGCCAGCGTGCTGGCCGGGGCAGCCGCTTCAGCCGGGCTTGGGGCGGGGCTTGCGGCAGGTGCGGTCAACGGCGACGGCATCGCGGGCGGGGTGCCAGCGGGCAAGTCAGATGCGGGCGCAGTGTCGGCGTCGTTCAGCGGTTGCGTGTCGATTGCGGCTGTGTCGGTAGCTGCTTCGGTTCGATTGCGTCCGAACAGGCGGCCGAAGAAACCGCCACGGGGTTCTGGCTCCGCCTCTGGCATTGCGATCAGGGTTTCTGCCGGGGCCTGAGCCGGCGCAGATGTGGCGTCGGTTACAGCCTCTGGCGCAGGGGACGTATCAGACACGGGTGACGCGAGGGCAGAGTCGGTTTCCGGCGCGGCGCTTTCAACCTCTTCGACGCGCAGGGCCACGACTTCGATCATGGTTGGGGCGCCTGCCAGCATGCCAACGGCGTTTGCCGCTTCGCCAGACACCTGAAACGCCGGGCCTGGATTCATGCGTTCGCGCCGAAACAGCGCGCCAATCGTTTCCTGTCCGTTTTCGGTGTTGCGGATGATCACCCGTTCCGGCGAGCGCACATCAGGATGTGCAACCCAGACCCCGCCCAGAGAGGGGCGTCCGTCCCACAGCGCGTTTTCCCGTTTCGAGAACACACGCGGGTCTTCAACATCGCGCTCCGCTGCACTGGCTGATCCGCCCGCACCGCCGCTGCGTGGCGTGGATGTGCTGCCTGTGCCGTCCATGCATCCTGCAAGACTGACACTTACCATGAGCGCAAGGCCCACAAACCGATACTCCGACATCTGCATACTGCCTCTCTCCGCCTTGTGCCGTGCCTGATCTGGTGTCAGGTTCTGGGTGGTCATGGCCTCGGGTGCATTTATACGCACAAATAGAGCGTTCTGACAGCCCGAAATGAGGCCTCTCGCATCACCCGGCGCAAACTAGCGCGTGTTTGCCTGCGCGAAAAGCGACAGTTGCGTGATCAGGTGCGCGCAGGTCAGGCACCGCGCCGGTCGCGCCAGCGATTGACCATCGGGTAGCGCCGGTCCAGCCAGAAGGCACGGTCGGTCAGTCTTGTGCCCGGTGCGGACTGGAACCGCTTCCATTCAGAAATCGCCACCAGATGCTCGACCCGTTCCACTGTCGCACGCTCGAACCCGGCGGCGACCAGTTCGGCGATGGGCATGTCGCGTTCCACCAGCCCTTCAAGGATCGCGTCCAGTTCCGGGTAGGGGGGCAGGCTGTCATCGTCGCGCTGATCCTCGCGCAGCTCCGCCGAAGGGGGCTTGTCGATGATGCGCGGCGGGATCACTTCGCCCGCAGGCCCCGCCATCCAGTCGCGATGTGTGTCATTGCGCCAGCGGCAGGTGTCGAAGACGCGGGTCTTATAGAGATCCTTGATCGGGTTATAGCCGCCATTCATATCGCCATAGATCGTGGCATAGCCGACAGCCACTTCAGATTTGTTGCCTGTGGTCAGAAGCATTGCGCCGGTCTTGTTGGAAATCGCCATCAGAAGCGTGCCACGAATGCGCGACTGGATGTTTTCTTCGGTCACATCCTCGGCCAGCCCAGCAAACAGTGGCGCGAGCGCGCCTTCCATCGCCGCGCGCGGGCCCTCGATGCTGACCTCATCCAGCTTGCAGCCAAGGCGGCGGGCCAGATCGGCGGCATCTTCCAGACTATGGGCAGAGGTGTAGCGCGAAGGCAGCATCACGCAATGCACATTCTCCGGCCCCAGCGCATCGGCGGCAATCACCGCGACCAGCGCCGAATCGATGCCCCCCGACAGGCCAAGCACCACTTTCGTGAACCCCGATTTGCGCAAGTAGTCTCCCAGACCGACGACCATGGCCCGGTAATCCTGCTCCAGCGTGTCGGGCAAGAGCGCCCGTGTGCCGGGCGTCGCGCGCCAGCCCTCCGGTCCGCGCTGCAAATCCATCGTCGCAATCGCTTCTTCATGCGCGGGCAGTTGCAGCGCCAGTTGCCCGCCGGGGTTCAGCACGAAACTTGCCCCGTCAAAGACCTGATCATCCTGCCCGCCCACAAGGTTCAGATAGACCAGCGGCAAGCCTGTCTCGACCACACGCGCCACCATATGCGCCATGCGCGTGTCATAGCGCCCCCGCGCATAGGGCGATCCATTGGGCACCAGCAGCAACTCTGCACCTGATTCCGCCTGCGCCTCGGCCACATCCTCGAACCACGCATCTTCGCAGATCGGCGTACCAATACGGATAGGACCAGTGCGATATGGCCCGCAGACATCACCCGACGCAAAGAGCCGCCGCTCGTCAAAAACGCTGGTATTGGGCAGATGGTGCTTGCGGATGATGGCGGCGATCTTCCCGCCCTCCAGCAC
>SKGU01000110.1 GCA_007117255.1 Natronohydrobacter sp.
ACACGCTGTCCCGCGTCAAACCCTCGCCGACCATCGCGGTGACCACCAAGGCCGCCGAGTTGAAAGCCGAGGGCCGCGACGTCATCGGTCTTGGCGCAGGTGAGCCTGACTTTGACACGCCCCAGAACATCAAGGACGCGGCAAAAGCGGCGATTGATGCGGGAAAAACGAAATATACCGCTGTCGATGGCATTCCAGAGCTGAAAAAAGCCATCTGCGCAAAGTTCAAGCGCGATAACTGGCTGGACTACACACCGGCCCAGGTGACCGTTGGCACAGGTGGCAAGCAAGTGCTCTATAACGCGCTGGTTGCCACCTTGAACGCGGGCGATGAAGTGGTGATCCCTGCCCCCTATTGGGTCAGCTACCCCGATATGGTGCTGCTGGCCGGGGGCGAACCGGTGATCGCCGAAGCGACCGCCGAGACCGCCTATAAACTGACACCCGACGCGCTGGAAGCTGCAATCACACCCAAAACCAAATGGCTGATTTTCAACTCGCCATCCAACCCGACCGGCGCGGGCTATACCTGGGACGAGTTGAAGGCGCTGACCGATGTGCTGCTGCGCCACCCGCATGTCTGGATCATGTCAGATGATATGTATGAGCATCTGGTCTATGATGATTTCAAGTTCTGCACCCCGGCGGAAGTGGAGCCAAGACTTTTTGAGCGCACATTGACCGTAAACGGAGTCTCCAAGGCCTACGCGATGACAGGTTGGCGGATCGGCTATGCGGCAGGGCCAGTCGAGATCATCAAGGCGATGGGCAAGATCCAGTCGCAATCGACCTCAAACCCCTGCTCGGTCAGCCAATGGGCCGCGGTCGAGGCACTGACCGGCCCGCAAGATTACATTGCGACCAATAACGCAACGTTCCAGCGCCGCCGCGATTTGGTGGTGGGGATGCTGAACGCGGCCGAAGGGATCGAATGTCCTGTGCCCGAAGGGGCGTTCTACGTCTACCCTTCGATAGCGGACTGCATCGGCAAGACGTCGGCCGGTGGCGTCAAGATCGTCGATGATGAGGCTTTCGCAACTGCACTTCTGGAAGAAAAAGGCGTGGCCGTTGTCTTTGGCGCAGCATTCGGGACATCGCCTTGTTTCCGCGTCAGCTATGCAACTTCGGACGAAGCGCTGACCGAAGCCTGCACGCGGATTCAGGATTTCTGCGCAGGCCTGAAGTGAACTGACTTGCCGTAGGGTGCGTGCTGAGCACGCACCCTACATACCACTCCGCGATCAGCGGATTTTCAGCGTCGCCAACCCGATCAGCGCCAGAACCAGCGCAATGATCCAGAAGCGGATCACGATCTGCGGCTCGGCCCAACCCTTTTTCTCGAAATGATGGTGGATCGGTGCCATCAGGAACACGCGCTTTCCTGTTTTCTTGAAATACAGCACCTGAATCACGACCGAGAGTGTCTCGACGACGAAGATGCCACCCACAATGCCCAGAACGATCTCGTGCTTGATCACGACCGCGATGGCACCAAGCGCACCACCCAGGGCAAGCGAACCAGTATCGCCCATGAACACCGCCGCAGGCGGCGCATTATACCACAAGAAGCCCAAGCCCCCCCCGGCGAGCGCCGCTGTGAAGATAAGCAATTCGCCAGCGCCGGGCACATAATGGACATCCAGATAAGACGTGAAATCCACGCGCCCCACGGCATAGGCGATCACACCCAGCGTTCCGCCCGCAATCATCACTGGCATGATCGCCAGCCCATCCAGACCATCCGTCAGGTTCACCGAATTGGCCGCACCCAGGATCACAAAAGCCGCGAAAGGCACAAAAAACCAACCCAGATTAATCAGCACTTCCTTGAATACCGGAACAGCAAGCTGTCCTGTCAGCGCGGGTGGGTGCAGATACATCGACGCAGCGCCGGCCAGAACGCCTATTATGGCCCCCAGCAGCAGCCGCATGCGCGCAGGCACGCCTTTCACGTTACCCTTGGAAACCTTGGCCAGATCATCCGCAAAACCAATCATGCCGAAGCCGACAGTTACAAGCAGCACGATCCATACATAAGGATTATCCAGCCGTGCCCACAGCAATGTTGCCACGGTCAGTGCCGACAGGATCAGAAGCCCCCCCATCGTGGGCGTGCCGGTCTTGGTCAGCAGATGGCTTTCGGGACCATCCTCGCGGATCGGCTGGCCGTTGGTCTGACGCTTGCGCAGCAGATTGATCAGCGGCTTGCCAAACAGGAAGCCAAACACAAGCGCTGTGAAGAACGCAGCCCCCGCCCGGAACGTGATATAACGGAACAGGTTGAACCCCGGAAGGGTGTCGGCGAACTCTGTTAACCAAAACAGCATGATAAGAAATCCTTGAGCTAGCGCGAAGCCATATCGAGATTGCGCAGACCATCAACAATGCGCGACACAAAACTGGACTTGGACCCTTTGACCAACACAACATCCCCCGGCGCGACCAGATTATGCGCGATGCTGGCCAGATCGTCCGCAACCAACACATGCCGCCCGCGCTTGCGCTGCGGCAATTTTGCGTGAAGCGCCGCCATGCGCGGGCCGACGCAATGCACAAGATCAACGGCCTGCATGGCGGGATCATCAGCAACCGCTTCATGCAAGGCGCGCTCATCCGGGCCAAGCTCCAGCATATCGCCGAGGATCGCGATGCGTCTTCCGCGACGCTCCGCCTGTGTTTGTCCCGGCGACAGACGCGCCAGCATATCGAGGGCCGCACGCAGCGAGGCAGGGTTGGCGTTGAACGCGTCATCAATCAGTGTGAAATGCAACTCTTCCACCGCATCAAGGACGATTTTCTGCCTTAATCCACGCCCGGCAGGTGGCTTCCAACGGCCCAACGCCAGTGCTGCGCGGACCAGATCAAGACCAAGTGCATCTGCGACAGCCAGACAGCCCAATGCGTTCATGCCGAAATGCGCACCCGCATCAGACAGTCGCACAGCAAGGCGCAACTGACCGATCTGCGCGCGCAGCACAAGGGCCGCTTCGGTCTGGGTCATGTCATGCAACTGAACATGATCCGCGCCGCTGCCAAAGGGAAGGCAAATGGCATGGGCCGCTTTCGCTGCGGCCTCAAGGATCGGGCTGGTGGGCAGATCAGGCGGATAAACCGCATGAGATTTCGGCTCCAAGCCATTGAATATACTTGCTTTCTCATGCGCAATTCCTTCGATGCTCTCGAAGGCTTCCAGATGAGCAGGCGCGATTGTGGTGATCATCGCGACATGGGGACGGGTCAACCGGGCCAGCGGTTCGATCTCGCCGGGGTGGTTCATACCGATCTCGACCACAGCGAAATCTGCGTCCGGCTCAAGCCGCGCCAGCGTGATTGGCACCCCCCAGTGATTGTTGAAGCTGGCCTCTGCAGCATGGGTGCGCCCGAAATCCGACAGCATTTCGCGCAGCATTTCCTTGGTCGATGTCTTGCCGACAGAGCCAGTCACAGCCACGATCCGCGCCTTCGCGCGCGCACGTCCCGCCGCGCCCAGTGCCGTCAGGGCATCCATCACATCAGGCACGATCAGAAGCGGCGCATCTTCGGCCACGCCTTCGGGGAGATGCGAGACCAGCGCCGCCGCCGCCCCTTTTTCAAGCGCCTGCGCGACGAAATCATGGCCATCGCGCGCGGCTTTCAGCGCAATGAAAAGATCACCGGGTTGCAGGCTGCGCGTGTCGATGGAAATGCCATTTGCAACCCAGTCGGCAGTCGTCTGCCCGCCCGTGGCGCGCGCCGCATCTTCTGCGGTCCAGAGGCTCATGCCTGCGCCTCCAATGCCGCAATCGCGACAGAGGCCTGTTCGACATCATCGAAGGGATAGACCGTATCGCCCACGATCTGCCCGGTCTCATGTCCCTTGCCCGCAATCAGCAGAGCATCGCCCGGTCCCAGCGCATCAACCGCCCGCAAGATCGCCTCCGCGCGGTCACCGACCTCATACGCGGTCGGGCAGGCTTGCAGAATCTCAACACGGATCTGGGCAGGGTCCTCGGATCTGGGGTTATCATCTGTCACATATACAACATCAGCCCCCTCAGCGGCGGCCTTGCCCATCAACGGGCGTTTGCCGCGATCGCGATCACCGCCCGCGCCAAACACGACGATCAGCCGCCCCATCACATGCGGGCGCAGCGCTTGCAAGGCAACCTCCAGAGCCGCCGGAGTATGGGCATAATCGACAAAGACCGGCGCACCATTGGCGCGCGTGCCTGCAAGTTGCATTCGCCCCCGCACGCCTTCCAGACGCGGCAGGCGCATTGCAATCTCGGCCATATCGTCGCCGCAGGCCAGCACAAGGCCCACAGCCGCCAGCACATTGTCGGCCTGAAAACCGCCGATCAGCGGCAGATGCTCTTGATAGACATGGCCGGCATAGGTGAAGCGAAGAGTCTGTCCAGCACTGTCAAAACGCTGCTCCACGATCCGCAAATCACTGTCTTCCGCGCGGCCAATGGTCAGTGTGCCCTGCCCGCGCGCTTCGGCAATCGCCAGTATCTCCGCGCCTGCCGGGTCATCCATATTGATCACGGCCACACCATCGTCGGGCAGGATGCGGTCGAAAAGCTGCGCCTTGGCCGCCAGATAGGCGTCCATCGTCAGATGATAGTCCAGATGATCCTGTGTCAGATTGGTAAAGGCCGCCGCCCGAAGCCCCACCCCGTCCAGCCGCCGCTGATCCAACCCATGCGAAGAGGCTTCCATCGCCGCATGGCTGACCCCCGACCCCGCCATTTCAGCAAGCAACCGGTGCAGCGTGATCGGATCAGGCGTGGTATGGGCCAGGGGCGCGGAAAATGCCCCTTCAATGCCAGTCGTGCCTATATTGGCCGCCTCATGGCCCAGATGTGCCCAGATCTGGCGGGTGAAACTGGCCACCGAGGTCTTGCCATTGGTGCCGGTCACGGCGACCATTGTTTCGGGCTGCACACCGAACCACAGCGCCGCTGCTCCGGCAAGTGCGGCACGCGGGTCTTCTGCCAGCACAAGCGCGGCCTGCGACCCTGCCAGGACATCTGCCGCAATCTCTGCACCTTCGCGGTCAGTCAAAACAGCGGCCGCCCCCATGCGCAGGGCATATTGAATGAACTCTGCCCCATGCACGCGACTGCCGGGAAGGGCCGCAAACAAGGCCCCTTCGCGCACGAACCGGCTGTCAATTGCCAGCCCTGTGACCGTCACATTGACGCCGCGCGAGGGGCTGAGGCCAAGCGCGGACAGCGGACGGGGGAGCAATTCAGACACGCGCGGACACTCCTGCAGCGATAAATCGAGTTGGCGCGTGATATCCCACAAACGCGCCCGTCTTCAATGCCCCTGTTGGAACGCGGCGTTCGCCACATCCAGCGAAACCGGGCGCAACCCCAGCAGCGGCGCTACCCGACGTGTGATTTCGGCGGAAACCGGCACAGCCGTCCAACCCGCCGTGCGGCGCGGTTCCGGACCGGTTGTGTCGACAGGTTCGTCCATAGTGACGATCAGCACATAGCGCGGATCATGTGACGGAAAGACACTGGCGAAAGTCGCCAGCACCGCGTCTTTCTTGTAGCCACCACCGCGCGGATTGGG